>JAFAKB010000102.1 GCA_019235885.1 Candidatus Eremiobacterota bacterium
TACGCCGACGTCGGCACGTACCTCAACGCGCCGCTCACGCTGGCGCTCCTCGGCATCGTCTTGCGCGGCGCTGCCTTCGTCTTCCGCAACTACGCCTCCGACGATCCGACGATGGCGCGCACGTGGTCGTTCGTTTTCGGCGCCTCGTCGATCATCGCGCCGTTCTTTCTCGGCGACGCGATCGGCGCGATCGCAACGGGCCGTTACGCCTGGACCTCGCCCTTCGCGCTCTCCGTCGGCCTCTTCAACGTCGCCCTGTGCGCGCAGGTCGCCGCCGTCTTCCTGATCGCCGAAACCGACGATCCCTCGCTGCGCGAGGACTTCCGCCGCCGCGCGATTCGCGCCACGATCGCAGTCTGGATCGCCGGCCTGATTCCGGCGGCGCTGGCCCGTTACGCCGAGCCCGCCTTCTTCAGCGCGCTCACCGGCTCGATCGCCCGCCTCGCCATTGCGATCGCGGTCGTCCTCGGTATCGGCGTGATGCTGCTCGTAGTCCGGAATCGCGAGATGCTCGCGCGCGTCGCAGTCGGCGCCGAAGTCGTCGCCGTCCTAGCCGGCTGGTTCGGCGCGCAAGCCCCGCAGTTCGTCCCCGCCCACTGGGCCATAGAAATCGCCGCCGCCCCGTCGACGACGTTGAGCGCATTCCTCATCGCGGTAGCCTGCGGAGCGGTCGTATTAATCCCCTCGCTCCTCTATCTGTTCGCGATCTTCAAAATCCGATCACGCCCCCATAATTCGGTCTAAGCGAAATCGTGCCGAAGACGGGAGGCCGGCACCACCGCGGCCGGTACTCGCGGAGTTCGCGGAGCCAGGATGGCGAGAGCGAACGGAGCGGTAGTGACCGGAGCGCAGGATGCGCGGAGGGAGCGTGCCGGCCGCGGTGGTGCCGGCCTCCCGTCTTCGCCACCGCAGCCTTTCAATAAGCCCGATTACAGCTTGTAAGCCGCCTTGAGATCCATGACAGCCTGGGTGAGGACAGCATGATAGTTGCCGTCAGCCTTCGGCCCGAGATCCGCATTGGCATCGATGTCATCCATGATCTGCACGTGCAGCGGATGCGTCACCAGATGATCGAGCATGTACTCCACGTCGAAGGCGCCTGAAGGCGTCACCCCGGCCGTGTACAGCGCCGCCGCCAACGCCTTCCCGTCGGTCGGCGCCGGAGCCGGCGTCGAGGGAAGCGCGACCTTGTTCTTCTGCACCAGCGCCAGCGCATCGCTGATCACGAAGTTGAACGTCTTCAGGAACAAGCCCACGTTGTCGGCCCCGAACTGACCCGAGAGCTTCTTGACCTCGGCGTCAGTCAGCGAGCCGGCCAGAACGCCGACCAGCTTCGTGGAGTCGAAGCTGCCCGGCCCGCCGCCCGCGACGACGACGGAAAGGGTCAGCGGGAGCACCGGCGCGCCGGTGTAGACGGGGGCCGGCGAGTAGCGCGCGTGCATCCCGCCCATGGCGTCTTGCGCGCCGGCCGGGAGGGTCGCGGCGGTGAGGCTGCCGAGAAGCGCGACGAGCGCCGCCGTGCGGAATCGAAACATCGAACGAGTCTCCTGATCTGCGGGTGAAGCGACGGCCGTGGCGGCACGTCCGCGTAGTAGACGGCCTAGGCGGCCGGGCGGATTTCCGAAGCCGAAGAGGAGCCGCGCGCTTCGCCAAAAACGGTTTCCGCAAACCAACCAGGTCCGGACACGGGCTACAGCCTCAAGGGAGTTCCGCATGGCATCCACAGCGTCGGCGGGAGCGAACCGCTGGGCAATCGCATGGGCCGGGGTGATCGTGATGATCTGCCTCGGCACGGTCTACTCGTGGAGCATCTTCACGCGTCCGCTGATCGCGACGCAGCACTGGTCGAACACGACGACCACCTGGGCCTTCGCCCTGGCAATCTTCTTCCTCGGCGTCGGCGCCGTCATCGGCGGCCGCTGGCAGGACCGCTCCGGCCCGCGCGTCGTCACGATCACGGGCGCGGTGCTGTGGGGGCTCGGCAACGTGCTCGCCGGGATCGGGACCCCGTCGCTCGGAGCGCCGTGGATATACATCTCGTACGGCGTCATCGGCGGCCTGGGCTTGGGGATGGGCTACATCACCCCGGTCGCGACGGTCACCAAATGGTTCCCGGACAAGCGCGGCCTGGCCAGCGGGATGGTCGTGATGGGCTTCGGCTTGGGGGCGTTCGTCTATAACCAGATCGTCCCGCGCATCGGCGCGTTCGCCACCGTGGCGAAGCACGCAACGGCCTACGCCAACGCGGTCGCCGCGAAGGACCAAACCGCGATCGCCGCCGCGGCCGCCGCGATCACGCCGGCCGACACCGCCGCAGTCATGTCGATCTTCATCTGGTCAGGGGTGATCTTCGCCGTCATCGGCGGGGTCTGCGCCTCATTCCTGCAGAACCCGCCGGCCGGATATTCGGTCGCGGGCGCGGTCGCGACGGCGGCGCAGAGCGGCTACAGCTACACGCCGCAGCAAACGCTGCGCACGGGACAGTTCTACCTGCTCTGGCTGATGCTGTTCCTCAACGTCACCGCCGGAATCCTGATCATCTCGAATGCCGTGCCGATCTACAGCGACCTGACCGGCGCGACCGCGGCGGTCGCCGCTTCGATCTACGGCTTCCTGGCCGTGTTCAACGGGCTCGGCCGCTTCTTCTGGGGCGCCGTCTCCGACCGCATCGGGCGCAACTGGGCGTACGTGCTGATCTTCGGGATCCAGGTGGTCGTGTTCTTCGTCCTCGGCAGCCTGCACAGTCTGGTCGCGGTGGGGGTCGCGTTCGCGATCGTGCTGTTGTGCTACGGCGGCGGGTTCGGAACGATGCCCTCGTTCAACGCGGACTACTTCGGCACGAAGTACCTCGGCCAGAACTACGGGATGATTCTCACGGCCTGGGGCGTCGCCGGCATCGTCGGCCCCATCATCGCGGCGAAGGTCAAGGACGCGACCGGCTCGTTCACCAACGCGCTGATACCGGTCGCGGTCATGCTGCTGATCGCAGCGATTCTGCCCTTCATCACGAAGAAGCCGACCGCACCGGTCGGCACGCCAGGCGGCGCCACCGTCGGCGCGACGTAATCGCAACCGGAGTCCACCAGAACGTGAGGGCGTCGCGCAAGCGGCGCCCTCGCTGCGTTCCGGAGTAGCCGCCGCCTTGCTGGGAATCGGGCTCGCGCGCGCCGTATTCGGCGAGCATGATCCACCGGGTGTCCTTTGTCGCCGGGGCTGCTTCGTTGCTGGCCGCGCTTCCACTCGTCGCGCGCACCGAGACGGCGGAGCCGGCCCGCGAGTCGTCACCGTCGCCGGCCGCGTCCGCCTCGCCGGCGCCGAAACCGAAGAAGAACCCGCACGTGGCGGGCGCCAACGACGTCGTGACGCTGCCCGAGAACCGTCACATCGAGTGGACGATGGAGGTGCTTGACGGCCCCGAGTTTCGGCTCAGCGCGTACCGCGGCAAGGTCGTGTTCGTGAACATCTTCGCGACGTGGTGCGGACCGTGCCGCGTCGAGCAGCCGGACGTCGTCGCGTTCGCGAACGCGCACGCCGACGACACCGTGGTGATCGGCGTCGACGTGAAGGAAGAAGACAACGTCGTGCGCGCGTACCGCAAACGGTACGACATCCCGTATCCGATCGCGATGGACCGCTACGACACGCGCGTCCGCGGCGTCTACCGCGAAGGGCGGATGGTCTTTCCGACGACGATCGTCTTCAAGCCCGACGGCACGCTGTCGAGCGCGTGGAAAGGAAACCGCAACCGCGCGTGGTTCGAGTACGAGCGCAAAGCCGCGCTCGGCGAGCCGACCGGCTAACGTTCAGCACGGCGCGGCGGTCATGAACCGCTCGAAGAACGCCGCAAGCCGCTCGACGGCGTCGAACGGGAAGACGCCGGCCACGAACTGATCCGGCCTGACGACCACCAGACACCCGTGCGCGCGGTCGATGCCGCGCAGATCGAAGACGTCCTCGCCGCGCTTGAGATCCGGGCAGAAGACCTTCTCGTAGTCGCGCAGCCCGTAGCGGCCCTTCTGCGGTACCAACAACGGCGGCAGCATGTCCACGGCGACCTCGCGGTGCCCCTGTTGAAGCACCGCGCGCACGTCGATCACGGCGTCGACGTCCGCGCCGGGCGGCGTCCACCTGCGAATCGGCGAATACGACGACTCCGCGAGACGTTCGCAAAGCACGCGCAGCCGTGACGTGCGAGCGACCGGGTCTTCCGCCGGCGCGAATGCGAACACGCGCCACCGCCCGTCGGCCTTGACCGTGTGCGCGAGCTGGATCGGCTTGGCGTCCGCCAAGCGCACGACCGGCGCCGAGTGGAAGCGCGTTCCGACCGCGAAGCCGCGCGCGAGCTCTTGATACGCCGGCTCGCTCGTGATCGACGAAGGCGCGTACTGCACGGCCGTCCCGGCGGTGAAGCGCCCTTGTTTGACGAAGTACCGCTGGAACTCCGCGGGATCGACGCCGCCTGCATCCGGATTCGACGGGTCCTTCGGCGGCGCGCTGAACATCGTGGCGAACTCGCGGTCGAAGTCGATGAGCTCCTTCGCGAGCGCCCGGCGCTCGTCCGAGTACGTGTGCAGAATGCGCCACGACGACGTGCCGCGCAGCACCGCGGCCAGCTTCCAGCCCAGGTTGAACGCGTCGGCCATCGACGTGTTCATTCCTTGGCCTGCCTTCGGGCTGTGCGTGTGGCACGCGTCGCCGGCGATGAAGACGAGCGGCCGGCGCCGCTCGACGTCTTGCGCGGGGACGTCGTCGAACTTGTCGGTGAGCCGCTGTCCGATCTCGTACACCGACCACCACGCGACCTCTTTGACGTCGAGCGTGTACGGCCGAAGGATGCGCTGCGCCGCCGCGATCAGCCGCTCCACCGTGACGTTGCGGCTCGCGATCCGTTCGTGCTCGCTGAGCTTCTCCAGCTCGATGTAGAGCCGGACCAGATACCCGCCTTCGCGCGGGATGACGAGCAGGTTCCCTTCGTTCGCGGAATGGATCGCAGACTTCAAGCGGATGTCGGGAAAATCGCTGACCGCCAGGACGTCCATCACGCCCCACGCCTGATTCGCCGAGTCGCCGTGCAGCGCGCGGCCGATCGCGGCGCGCACGGCGCTGCGCGCGCCGTCGCACCCAACGACGTAGCGCGCCCGTACGGTCTCGAGCTCGCCTTCGTGACCGGCGTCGAGCCGCCGCAGCGTCACGGTGACGGGGTGCGTGACGTCCCCGCTCCCGGGCTCGTACGCGGCCGCCGTGTCGAGCGCGAGCCCGGTAACCGCGCGCGAATAGACCGGCTCCAGCCGGGACGGTGAACGGCGCATCGCGTCGAGAAAGAAGTCGTGCACGCGCGCCTGGTTCAAGATCACGTGCGGCATCTCGGAGAGCCCGTCCTCGGTGTCCTGAATCCGCCCGCTCCGCGCGATGTGCTCGCGCCGCGCGTCGCTCGGCCTCCAGAACGTCGTCTCGTTGACCCAGTACGCTTCCTTGAGCACGCGCTCGCTGAAGCCGAACGCCTCGAACATCTCCAAGCTGCGGCACGCGATCCCGTCGGCTTGGCCGAGCTGCAGCGGGCCGGGTTTCTGCTCGACCAGCAGGACCGCGATCTCGGGAAACGCCGCGAGCTGCGCCGCCAGCGTGAGACCCGCGGGACCCGCGCCGACGATCACGACGTCGGCTTCGCGCGGCACCGCGCCGCGAACGCTCCGCGCGCCGGCCGCGTCGGCGATCGACGGATCGCCGGCGCGAAAGCCGTTCAGGTGAAACTGCACCGTTCTTTCGAATGCGCGCGCAGCGGGCGGCGCGCTGCGGGTGTCAGCCTGGTGCCGTGACGCGCCGGCCCGCCCAGGCGCGGAGCGCGCCGACGACCGCGCCGGTGATGGTGAAGCCGATGATCCCGTAGCCGCCGTCGATCAGCATCAGCGTGACCGGGCGCCCTTGGAAAGCGTACATCTCGACGATCATCGCGGCGAAGATGCAGACGCCGATCAAGAAACCGATCTGCGCGCCCTTCGCCGCGCTGCCGGTCTCGTAGTGCCACAGCATGTTGTCGAAACAGTACGAGACCAAGAGCCCTGCCCCGAGCGAGACGACGTAGGGCCAGAACCCGTACGCCGGCGGAGCGTTCGGGTTGACCCCGGCGGCGGCCGCCCAGGCGTTGCCGAGCACGATGTACCATACCGCTCCCCACGCGAACAGCACGATCGTGCCCGCGATGATGCCGAGATAGTTCGGACGACGTGCGGTCATCGAAATCCCTCCGAAACGGCGACCAGGCGGCCGCCGCCCTCAGCCTAGCGCGCTATTCGGGATGGCGCAAGTACGCGCGCGGGTCGTCGGCGGAGTCGCGGCCCGCTTCGACCACGGACTCGCGCAAGACGTAGCCGCCGTAGAGCGCGAGTGCGGACGTTAACAGCGTGCGCAGGCGGTGGTGCTTCGGCGGCTTGCGGGAGAGCACCGAGCGCAGGCTCAGCAGCGCGGGGAGCGCGATCCCGAGCCACACCGTGTACGTCTTCAGCTTGCTGCCGCGCTTGCCGGTGAAGAGCGGCTTGCCGGTCTCGCCGGCGCGGCGCTCCCAGTCCAGGAGCAGCGCCGCTTCGGCGAGCCCGGCGACGAGCTCGATGGTCTCCAGCTTCTTCGCGGTGCGCGGCGAGCCGCCGAAGAGCGCCAGCAGCGCGTTCTGAAGCGCGCACCCCGTCGCAGCGCCGGACAGTACGAAGATCGCCGGGATGTGGCGCCGCCCGCGGTACCAGACCGGGATCGCGGTCGCCGAGAGCAGCACGCCGGTGTAGCACGACATGAACGCCGCGGAGACGGCCTGCAGCGCGACGCGCGGGCGTTTCGGGAGCCAGCCGAACGGGTTGAACGAGATCGTGCCGTCGGCCGAGCCCTGCTCGAGCGCCGCGAACCCGGCCGTGGTCGAGAACGTCACCAGCGCGTAGACGCCGACCGACATCGGCGACTTGAGCTTGAAGATGCGCAGCATGTTCAAGAACCGCTCGGGCCGCCCGAGGTCTTTGATCAGCAGCGCGCTGCTGATGACCGAGCCGGCAAGCGCGGCGTAGCGGCCGTTCCGCACCAGCGCCTCGTCGTCGGGTTCGCCGAAGAGGTCGGCGATCGAGGCGAGCGCCGCGCTCGCCGACGCCATCCCGCCGACGAAGAAGTACGCGATGATCTCCCAGCGCCAGTGCGCCTTGCGCAGGATGGGATGATCGAAGTACGTCTCCTGGCTGCGGCCGAATCCGCCGTCGCCGCGCTGCATCGACGCGGCGACCGCGTCCGGCGAAAACTGTGCGGCGGCGGCGTACTGCGTCCCGTGGCGCTGCGCCGGCTTCTCCCGCTGCGCGTCTCCCGTGCCGGTCGAGCTGGTCTCCACTACGCGCTCTCCCGGAAGCCGCGGAACACCGAGATCCCCACGACCGCCATCGTCATCGCGGCGAGCAGCCCGACGGTGTACGCTTCGGGCTGGAATTTGGAGGGCAGCACCGGCTTCGGCGGCAGGTTGAACACTTCGGGACGGTCGGGGATCAGGAAGAACGCGTTGAGCGCGCCCACCTCGCGCGTCTCTTCGCCGTCGACGCCGTACAAGCGGACGTCGGTGTTCCCTTGCGCGCGCAGCGCCGCGACGCGCGCTTCCGCTTTCGCGCGCAGCTCCTCGACCGGTCCGAACGTGATCGAGTCGGTCGGGCACGACTTGGCGCAGGCCGGCTCGAAGCCGTCTTTCTGGCGGTCGTAGCACAGCGTGCACTTTTGCGCGACGCCGGTCTTCTGCTGCACCGCGACGACGCCGAACGGACACGAAGGGACGCAGTAGCCGCAGCCGTTGCACACGTCCGGCTGCACGAAGACGTCGTCGAACTCGTTGCGGATGATCGCGCCGGTCGGACAGGCTTCGAGACAGCCCGCGTTCGTGCAGTGCTTGCACACGTCCGACATCATCATCCAGCGCGACGCGGCGGGATTCTCGCGGTCCATCTGCTCGACGAACGCGACGTGCCGCCAGGTCGTCGACGAGAGCCGGTTCGTGTTGTCGTACGAGGTCCCGGAGAACGTGAACCCGTCCGAGGGCAGCTGGTTCCACTGCTTGCACGCCACCTCGCACGCCTTGCAGCCGATGCACAGCGTCACGTCGGTGAAGAACCCCATGCGGGACTCTTCTGCTGTTGTCGTCGTGTCCGCGATGCGGTCCATCAGTCCTCGCTTTCCGTGTCGGAGGCTTCGTCGACGACGTGCTCTTCGGTGCGGTGCTCGATCTGCGCCGCCGCCATGACGACCGTGGCCGGAACGATCTCCGCGTCGACCTGCATCGCGCCACCCGCCTCGACGCGGCCGCCGCGCTCCGGCTTGCCGAGCGGCGTTTGCTCGTCCGGCGGAACCGGAAGCCAGGTCGGCCCTTCGTGCGCGGGGCCGCGGCGCCCGAGCCGCACGTTGCACGTGAACGCTTTCGCCTCATGGATCGAGACGTTCGGATCGGCGACGAGCGGCGGCAGCACGTTGGCCGCATCGCCCGTCACCAAGCCTTGATAGCCGTAGTGGATCGGCATCCCGACTTGGTGCACCCATTGCTTGGGACCGATCTTGAACGGCGCGATCCGGCCGGTGACGAGCGCTTTCGCCTCGACCTCACCGCGCGCCGTCGAGATCGTCACCCAGTCGCCGTTGCGAATCCCCAGCTCGACCGCGAGCTCCGGTGATATCTCGCAGAACGCTTCCGGCTGCAGCTCGGCCAGCCACGAGTTCCAGCGCGTCATCTGTCCGGTGAGGTGATGCTCGGTGAGCCGGTAGGTCGAGAGCACGTACGGATACTTCGGATCGCCGATCGCGTGGTACGGGTTGTCGCGCCGCCGCCACTCCTTGAGCACCGGATTGTACTGCTGGTGCGGGTAGAGGAAGTTCGGTACCGGCGACTCGCGCGGCTCGTAGTGCGTGGGGAACGGACCGTCGACCGTCCCTTGCACGCCGAAGATCTCGGCGACGCCGTACTCCTGCATGAGGAAGGGCGCGGTCCCGTCGTGCGCGTCCATCCCTTTCGCGCCCGGCTGCGCGCGGAACGACGGCGGCTTGGCGACCGGGAAGTCCGGCACGTCGTAGCCGGTCCACTTCTTTTGTTCCTCGTCCCACCAGACGTACTTCTTGCGCTCGCTCCACGGCTGGCCGTCCGGATCGGCGGAGGCGCGGTTGTACAAGTTGCGCCGGTTGGCGGGCCACGACCACGCCCACTCCGGTGAAACCCAGTCGTCGCCTTTGCGGCGGCGGGTGTTGTTCTGGCCGGGCGCCGGGAAGCAGCCGGTGTAGATCCACGCTCCGGCGGCAGTCGTTCCGTCGTCTTTCAGATCGGCGAACGCCTTCACGTGCTCGCCGGTCTCGACGACGTAGCCGTTGATCTCGCGCAGCACCTTCTCGGGATCGGGCTCGCCCAGCGCGCGCTCGTGCGGATCGTCGGACTCGTAGTCCCAGGTCATGTCGAGGATCGGCCGGTCGATCGCGCGCGCTGAGTCTTGGTAGAGCTCTTTGAGCCGCCGGCCGAGATTCCACGCCAGCGCGAGATCGCTGCGCGCTTCACCCGGCGGGTCGACCGCCTTCTCGTGCCACTGGAGGAGCCGCATCGTGTTGGTGAAGGAACCGCCCTTCTCCGCGATCGACGCGGCCGGCATGAAGAAGATCTCGGTGCCGATCGTCGTCGGATCGACGCCCTCGCGCTTCCAGAACGCCGCGCTCTCCGTCTCGAAGATGTCCTGACAGACCATCCACTTCAACTGGCCGAGCGCGGCGCGCTGCAGCGCGGCGTTCTGACCGCCGACGGCGGGGTTTTGGCCCCACAGGACCAAGCCTTCGATTCCGCCGTCCTTCATGGTGAAGAACATCGGCTGGTGCGAGTGGTCGCCGGTGTTCTTCGGAAGGTAGTCGTACGCCCAGTCGTTGTCGGCGCGCGCCGCCGGGCCGTACCATGCCTTGAGCTGTGAGACGGCGTACTTCGGCCAGTTCGACCACCAGCCGGTCGGGTTCGTCCAGTTCTTCTTCCACTTCTCGAACGTGTCTTCACCACGCTCGAGCGACGGCGTTTTGATGTAGCCGGGGAGCAGGTCATAGAGTGTCGCGATGTCGGTCGAGCCTTGGATCGAGGCGTGCCCGCGCAGCGCCATGATCCCGCCGCCGGGGCGGCCGGTGTTACCGAGCAGCGCCTGGAGCGTCGCCGCGGCGCGAATGTTCTGCACGCCGACGGTGTGCTGCGCCCAGCCCATCGCGTAGCAGTACGTCATCGTCCGCTCGCGGCCGCTGTTCGCGACGACCAGCTTGCAGAGCTCGAGGAACTGCTCTTTCGGCGAGCCGCAGATCTGCTCGACGATCTCCGGCGTGTAGCGCGCGAAGTGCTTCTTGAGCAGGTTCAGCACGCAGCGCGGGTGCTGCAGGGTCGGGTCTTTGCGCGGCCGCTTCGTCCCGTGCTCGGGATGGCCGCCGGTCGTCGGCGAGGTTTCGCCGGACTGCGCGTCTTGCGCGCTGCCGCCGGCTTCGGAACCCTCGCCGTTCTCGAGCAGCTCGTACTTCCAGGTCTTCGGGTCGTATGTCCCCTTCTCGTCGTCGAAGCCCGAGAAGATCCCCTCGAGGTCCTCGGTGTCGGCGAACCGCTCGTCGACGACGTACGACGCGTTGGTGAACTCGAGCACGTACTCTTTGAAATACGCCTCGTTCTGCAAGACGTAGTTGATGAGGCCACCGGTGAACGCGATGTCGGTTCCGCTGCGGATCGGGATGTACGTGTCGGCGAGCGCGCTGGTGCGGGTGAAGCGCGGGTCGACGTGGATCACCTTCGCGCCGCGTTCCTTCGCCTTGGTGACGAAACGGAAACCGACGGGATGGTTCTCGGCGAAGTTCGAGCCCTGGATGATGATCAGATCGGCGTGCTGGAGATCCATCAGGAACGTCGTCGCGCCGCCGCGGCCGTAGAGGGTGCCCAGACCGGGCACCGTCGAGCTATGTCAAATTCGGGCCTGGTTCTCGATGAAGATGCCGCCCAGCGAGCGCCACAGCTTCGCGATGAGATAGTTCTCTTCGTTGTCGAGCGTCGCGCCGCCGAGCGAGGCGATCGCGGTCGTGCGCGCGACGCGCCGGCCCTGTTCGTCGAACTCGGTGAAGGTGCGGTCGCGCGTCTCCTTGATGCGCGTGGCGACCTTCTCCAGCGCCCACTCGTACGGAACGTCGGTCCACTCGCGCGCGAACGGGGCGCGGTACTTGCACGTCGTCCAGCGGTTCGGGTTGACGTGGAGCTGGTAGGTCGCGGCGCCTTTCGGGCACAGCGTCCCGCCGCTGATCGGCGAGTCGGGGTTGCCCTCGATGCTGAGGATCTCGTTGCCCTTGCTGTAGACCAGCGTCCCGCAGCCGACCGCGCAGTACGGGCACACGCCGGGGGATTTCTTCGCGTCGGCGATCCGCGAGCGCAGCCGCTCGGTGCGCTTCGAGGGCACGTTCGGGAGCGGCGCGACCCGCTTGCCGAGCGCCTCGGCGGCGCCGACGAGCAGCGAGGTGAGGTCAATCGTGGGGCGCTTCGTGCTGGCCAAGAAGTCCTCGCAGCGGAAGGGCGTGGGCTAGGGTCGGGACGGCTTCGCGACGGGTACAGCGATCCCCGTGACCCAAGCCGTGCTCTTCGACGTCGACGGGACGCTGATCGACTCCAACGACGCCCACGCCCGCGCCTGGGTCGCCGCGCTCGCCGAAGCGGGCCACGAGATACCGTTCGAGCGGGTGCGGCCGCTGATCGGGATGGGCGGCGACCGCGTCCTCCCGGCCCTGGTGCCGGGTCTGTCCGACGACACCGAGCCCGGAAAGACCATCACCAAGCGGCGCCTGGAGATCTTCAACGAGCGGGAGCTTCCGCATCTGCGCCCGACCGGCGGCGCCCGCGAGCTGCTCGAGACGGTTCGCGCGCGCGGTGCGCGCGTGATCGTCGCGACCTCGGCGAAAAGTGCCGAGCTGAAGGACCTGCTCGCCGTCGGCGACTTCGAGCCGCTCGTCGACAAGGCATCGACGAGCGACGACGCGGACTCCTCGAAGCCCGCCCCCGACATCGTCACCGCCTCGCTGCACAAAGCAAAGGTAACCGCGAACGAAGCCGTGATGGTCGGCGACACGAAATACGACGTCGAAGCGGCCCACAAGGCGGGCGTAAAGTGCGTGGCGCTGCTGTGCGGCGGCAATCCCCGTGAAACGTTGCGTAAGGCCGATGCCGTCTACGCCGATCCGGCCGAACTCGCCGAGAACCTCAAACGGCCGCCGTTCCGGTGGACCGTCGCCTAGCGGCGGTCACCGAACGCGGTAGATCGGACCTCGCCGCACGCCGTCACGGGCCGACCGCTCGTGTGACGCAACGGAGGTGGGCCAGACCTAGATTATGAACGCGGCCTGCTTCTGAACCAAAGAATCGCCGCCGCGCCCGTCAGCAGCGTCGCGTCGACCACGTACCATGAGTCGAAGGGCCGCCGGAAGAGCACGGTGCCCCACATTGCCACCGCGCAAAGGGAGAGCACAATCGGTGCGGCTATTCGGCGAGCGGGGAACCGCCGCATGCGCATACTCATTAACAATACGCGCTGTACAGGCCCAATCCTACTCCGATGACGCCGGTAACGACCGCCGCCGGCGCAAGACCGATGCAACCGAGAAAGACGCTCGCGGCATCGAAGGCTGTTCCCAGGACATGCGTTCCCTTGCGCTGTGTCTCAGTGCATCCTTGGACCGCGCGAGATGAAGATGAGGTCGAGATACCGCTCAGCGTGACGGTGATCGTGCCGGACGACGGACCGCTGTAGTTGTACGTCATGTGCGTCGAATCGCAGTAAGCGCTGACGCTCCAGGCAACCCCGCTCGGATCGACAAAAGTGCCATTTGCGTTGTTGTCGTCGACGACTGTCCGGGTGAGGCGGCTACCATCGGAGTACACTGTCGTCTGCGGCTGGCCGACAAGTGCGACGGCAGTCTGCATCGCGCCAGTTGTGGAGAAAGAGAAGCTGCCGTCCTGGCCGGCGACGGAAAGTTGCGAGGTCGCTGTCGGATTGTAGTCACCCGTACAAGTCGTGCTTCCGTCTGCCGACACACTCATGACGTGCTCAGCGGTAGGATCGGTATAGATTGTGCCGCCGCCGCCGCCGCATGTATCGCTAGTGCACGGCTGTTGAATATATGAAAGCTTGCGCACGTCCGAAAACGTCGTACGCGCCGTGTACTTGAGTCGCCGCGTATAATTGGCAGGAATACCGCCGCCAGAGCCGCGAGACGACGGAACTATACGGCTGCTGCCGCCGCTGCACGCGGCGAGCGAAGTCAAGCCGGCGCCAGCAGCGAAAAGACCGGCCTTCGCAAGAAAAGACCGTCGCGAAGAATATTCTGATTGCACCCTAACCTCAGTTGTAATTTTGAGTTCCGCGTCACGCGCGGATATCCTAACAGCTTTGCGCGCTTTCTACGGAATCCTTCGTAGTGGTGTTCCGCTCGCCGCTCAAATCGTGCGCAACTGTTCAATAACGCTCGCGTATCGCGCAATTGCGAGCGACCGCCCTCTACGAGTGCCAACAGCTTGCCGGATTTCGAGCGCCCGCCGTTGTGGCGATCGAAAGTCGTGTCGACCTCGATCGCGGCGCCGTTCGGCTGGGACTGACAAGCGCCAGCTGATATGGAAGAGCGGTGCTCGCAGTATGAATGGGAGCCGCGCATCCGCGGGCATCCGAATCGCATGATCGCGCCGCAGAGCGAATGCGTCGCACTCGCCGTCGGTGATGATCAGGATCGGGCCGGCCCTCCGAAAGACGTTTGCGAAATTGATCAGGGTCGCTGATCAGGATCGTACGCAATCTTGAGAGGCAAATCCGTCATCGCGTAATGCACGAACTGCTGGCCAAGCTCTGATAGCTCATATGAATCAGTATCGTCAAACGCTGACTCCATCGGCTTTGGGCCCGAGAGACCCGGCCCGGTCCTGCTTTTCGGCACCTTCCCGTAAAAGTTACCCTCCGAATCTTTCTCCCTATGTTGGCGAATGATTCCGCCCATGTTAAGGTCACGAATAAGCAAACGATACAAGCCAGCCTCTGGTGAATCTTCGCGTACCGGACCCTTGCCGACCTTTTTCCAAATCGACCCCCTGCCGATACCATTTGAGTTGTAAACAGCGGCAATAACATGGAAATGAAGCTCCGAGTACACACCAAGCCAGTCGATGAACAACCGCACTACATCGTCGCTTGTATACGTTGACGCGGCGGCATTGGCGAGTATGTTCCGAATGTAAATTCGCTTCTCTTCACTCTCCGCTCCTGACCACTCGCGAAAGGTCTTCTTCAGGAGCGACTGGTATTCGGGGCTATCAATTCTCTTGCGGACTTCCTCGTCATGCAGGTCAAGACGTGCCATAATTTCGATGATCGTCTTTTCCTTCTCTTTGATTTCGTCTTTAAGCATCTCCATCCAGTGCTTAAAGAAGTCATTTACCTTTTGTTGTTCTTGCTCCGACCATACGCCAGCTGCAGCAGCGAATAGGCCCCCCGCAAAAGGCACTGCTCCACCGATGATCGCCAAGGCACCTCTCGCGATCTTCGAACTTGTTCCTTCCTCGGGAAGATACTGTTCCGCGTCATCCATTTTTGATTACTAGTTTACGAGGCTCTTATGCCTATCCCGCTTGCGTGCCAGCTGCGGCGGGGCGGCCGCCGTTGGCGCGGTCGAGGGCGGTGTCGACGGCGTCGTATAGGTCTTTCATCAGGAACGGTTTGGTGAGGACCGCGTGCCAGCCGTTTTGTTCGGCCGGAATGCGCACGCCGATGCGGACCAGCGGCGTGCCGTTTGCGCGCGCGACGAATTGCTCGCCCGGCATCCCGAGCCGGTCCGCGTCGACCAGCGCCACGTCGTAGGGCGCTTCGGAAAGCTGGTGCAGCAGCTCTTCGCCGTTGACCGCGACGCTGACGGCGAAACCGTCGTCACGCAAGGCGTGCGCGACGTACGAGCGCGCGTCGCCGTCGACGTCGAGCAGCGCGATCCGGATCGGCGCGATCGAGCGCTGCGCGGGCTGCGCCGGGACGTAGATGCGGAACGTCGAGCCTTGTCCTTCGACGGACTCGACCTCGATCGCGCCGCCGTGCAGCTCGACGATCGTGCGCGCGAGGTACAAGCCGAAGCCGGTCCCGCCGATCCCGAGCGCGCGCGCGTTGCTGGCGCGCGCGAAGCGGCCGAACAGCTTGGGGCGCTCGCTCTCGGGGATTCCGATCCCGCGGTCGCGCACGGTCAGCTCGACGCCGCCCTGGCGAGCGCGCATCGCGACCTCGACCGGCTCGCCGCCCGGCGAGTACTTGATCGCGTTTCCGATGACGTTCTCGACGACTTGGCGGAGCCGCGCGGCGTCGCCGCTCACCACGAGCGGCGCGCCGGTGACGCGCAAGTCGATCGGCCGTGTCACCGAGAAGACGCGCACCACGTCGCGCACCAGCGCCACCAGATCGACCTCGCCGAGCGCGAGCGCGAGCTCGTTCTGCTCGAGCCGCGAGAGCGCGAGCGTGTCAGTCGCCAGCGACGCCAGCCGCATCGCGCTCGAGGAGATCATGCCGAGATACTGGCGCGCTTCGTAGTCGAAGCGGTCGTCCTCGGCGAGCACGTCGGCGAACCCGACGATCGTCGTCAGCGGTCCCTTGAAGTCGTGTGCGAGCATCGCGATCAGGTCATTCTTCACCTGGTTCAGCTCGACGACCGCGTCGCGGCGCGAGGTCAGCTCGCGGTACAGCTCGACGTTCCGCGCCGCGACCGCGAAGTACTGGCCGAGCAGTCCGATCGCGAACACGTCGGCGGTGCTGAACGGCGCGGTGCGCTGCACGTCGAGCACGTACGAGGTCCCGCCGCCCGCGCCCGGAACGCGCACCGCCGCGCGGTGCTCGAACTCGTCCAGCACGCACACGTCGCTGCGCGACGCCAGCGCGACGAAGCTGTCCGCCTGCAGCGACTCGTCGCGTAAGGTGAGATCGGTGGTCGCCGCGAAGCCGCCGCGCGAGCGCGGTGCGTAGAGCGTCGCGCGGCCGTCGATCAGCTCGTGCACCCCGGAGAGGAGCGCTTCGACCAGCACGCTCGGCTCGAGCGCGGCGAACAGCGTGCGGGCGATCGAGGTGAGCGCGGTGAGCCGCTCGTTCTGCAGCGCGAGCTGCGCGCCGCGCAGCACCTGCTCGGTGACGTCGCGCTGGACCATGACGTAGTGCGTCATCATCCCGTTCTCGTCGAGCAGCGGGCGCGCCGTCGCTTCGGTGTGGTAATACGAGCCGTCGAGCCGGTACGAGATGTATTCCACCCGCGCCGGCCGCCCGGCAATCGCCTCCGAGCGCATGTGCACCAGCCGCGCGAGATCGGTTTTCGGGCCGAAGAACTGGTCGACTCTCTGCCCGATCACCTGCTCGCGCCGCGTCGCGCCCTTCGTCCGTACGAACGCGTCGTTCGCGTACACGATCGTCGGCGCGTCCTCCGCGGTCGGACCGGGCTTGGCGATGATGATCGGGTCCTGCGCCGACTCAATCGCCGCGGAGAGCAAGTTGATGCGCTGCTGCGCGCGCTCGCTCTCGGTCAGATCGGTCGCGACGACGAGGACGATGTCGCGCGTGCGCGTGTTGATCAGCTCGAGCCGCAGCTCGACCGGATAGGTCGTGCCGCCCTTGCGGCGCGCCGTCGTGCGCACGTTCAGCCGGCGGCCCGGGTTCGCGCGCAGCTCCGCGAGCCGTTGCGCGAGCCGTCCTTCCTGCGCGAGCGAGGGCAGCAGCGCGTCCAGCGGCAGCGCGCGCAGCTCGTCCATCGTGTAGCCGAGATTCCGGCGCGCTGCCTCGCTGGCGAAAATCAGGCGCCCCGCCTTCAGGTCGGCGTGGTACAGCTCGGTCTGCGAACTGTCGAAGAGGCGCAGCACCGTGCGCCGCGCCTCCATCTGCTCGACGATCGCCTGCGCGATCGTGATGAGCACCGAGCGCTGAGCGTCGGTCAGCGTGCGCGGCTTGCGGTCGATGACGCACACGGTGCCGACCGCCTCACCGTCGCTCGAGCGCAGCGGGTACCCGGCGTAGAAGCGAATCCCCGGCTCGCCGGTGACGAGCGGGTTGTCGGCGAAGCGCGGGTCGGCGCTGGCGTCGCGAACCTCGAAGATTCCCTCGCCCAAGATCGTGTGCGCGCAGAACGCGATCTCTCGCAGCGTCTCGCGCGTCTCGAGCCCGAGGTTCGACTTGAACCACTGCCGGTTGCGATCGACCAGCGTGATCAGCGAGATCGGCGTGTCGCAGAGCTGCGCGGCGAGCCGCGTGAACGCGTCGAAGAGATCCTCGCTGGGAGTGTCGAGGAGCTCGTATTCGTAGAGGGCGGCGAGCCGCCGCTCCTCAGACGGAGGTATCGGCGCGGGCGTGGACATCGGCGAGGCGTTTACGCTTCGCCCCCACGAACGCCAGGACTTCCTCGAGCGACCGCGCGTTGAGCACTTCCTCCGCGGTGACCCAGCCGCGCCGCGCCTGTCCGACCGCGTATGCCACGTTCTCGAGCTGCCCGGCATCGTGCGCGTCGGAGTCGCAGGTGAACGTCACATCGTACGCTTTCGCACGTCTTACGAGCGGGCTCGGCAAGTCGAGCCGAGCGGGCTGGCCGTCGATCTCGAGCGCCGTCCCCGTCCGCGCCGCGGCCGCGAAGACGGCGTCGTGGTCGAAGTCGTAGCCGGCGAACGTCTCGACGTTGCGCCCCGTCGGGTGGCCGATCACGGTGACGTACGGGTTCTCGCAGGCACGAACCAAGCGCGCCGTCATCGCGTCGCGCGACTGGTTGAACGCGGAGTGCACCGAGGCGACGACGACGTCGAGCTCGGCCAGCACCGCGTCCTCGAAGTCGAGCGAGCCGTCGGCGCGAATGTCGACCTCCGCCGAGCACAGCGTTCGAATCCCGTAGCGGTCGCCGAGCTCGCGAACCCGCGCGCGCTGCGCGCGCAGCTGCTCGGGATCCAGCCCGATCCGCCCGCGCCCCCACGAGTGGTCGCTCAGCGAATGGTACTGATAGCCGCGCGCCGCGCACGCCGCGACCATCGTCTCGAGCGTGTCGCGCCCGTCGGACCAGGTGCTGTGCAAGTGAAAATCGCCCTTCAAGTCGGACAGCTCGACAAGATGCGGCAGCGTTCCCTCGCGCGCCGCGTCGATCTCGCCGACGCCCAGGCGCATCTCCGGCGGGATGTACGCCATCCCCAGCGTCGCGTAGACTTCTTCCTCGGTGCGGCAGACGATGGTGCGGCCGTCGGTCAGATCGACGATCCCGTTCTCGCTCACGCGCAGGTTCTTGCGCACCGCGAGCTCGCGAAACTGGATGTTGTGCTCGCGCGAGCCGGTAAAGTGCTGCAGCAAATTTCCGTACAAGTGCGCCGGCAGCACACGCAAATCGATCTGCAACCCGCCGACGAGCCAGATGCTCGCCTTTGTGGGGCCTTCGGCCAAAACCGCCTCGGCGCGTTCCCAGGCGGTGAACGCGGTGATGACCTCGTTCGCGTTCTCCGAGGTGCAGACGACGTCGACGTCGCCGACGGTCGGTTCCTGGCGGCGGACGCTGCCCGCGGTGGTGAGGTCCTGCGCGTCCGTCATCTTGCGAAGGTACGCGATCACCTCGCGCGCGATCGGGAGCGCGACGCCGAGCGGCGTGCGCCGCGAGCGGCCCTTGTACGAGAGCACGCCGCGGCGGATGTTCTCGATCGACTTCGGGCCGAGCCGCGGGATGTCGCCGAGCGCGCCGGCGTCGAGCGCGCGCTCCAGGTCGGCGAGCGACGCGACACCGAGCCGCTCGAAGAGCTGCTGCGCCGTCTTCATCCCGACGCCTTGGACCTTGAGCACCTCCATCAGCGTCGAAGGGTACTTCGCGCGCAGCTCCTCGAGGTACGGGTCGGTGCCGGTCTGCGCGATCGTGACGATGCGGCCGGCGATGGTCTTCCCGATCCCGGGCAGCTCGGTGAGCTGCGCGGCGTCGGTCACCGCGCCCAGCGGCGGGGCGTTCTCCAGCGTCTCGGCGGCCCGCTCGTAGGCCATGAACTTGAAGAACGGCTCGCCCGCGAACTCCATCAGAGTGCGAATCTCGCGCAGCCGGTCCGCGATCGCGCGGTTGGTCGGAACTGACATCGTGACGAGGACTTCGTTCCACGCCCGCGTAGGGGCGTCCCATGCTCCGCACCGAGCGCCGTCGTCTCGACCCGGCGATCCTCAACCTGCCGGTCGAGAAGATGCGCGACGGCTACTACTCCGACGTCTACTTCAACCGCGCCCGGGAGATCCTGGAGAAGGACCGCTATCACCCGCGCGTGCGCATGCAGGTCTTTCAGCGCAACCAGGCCGTGCTGTGCGGGATCGACGAGGCGATCGCGATCCTGAAGCTGTGCAGCGGGCGGCATGCGCCCGACGGCTCGTGGGAGGACGGGTGGGACCGCTTGACCGTGCGCGCGCTGTACGACGGTGATGCGATTGCGCCGTTCGAGACGGTGATGACGATCGAAGGAGACTACGCGCTCTTCGCGCACCTCGAAACGCCGTACCTCGGCGTGCTGGCGCGCCGCACGCGGATCGCGACGAATGCGCGCGCTATCGTCGATGCGGCCGGCGGCAAGGAAGTGCTGTTCTTTCCGGCGCGGTTCGACCACCACTTGGTGCAGACCGGCGACGGTTACGCCGCGTACATCTCGGGCGCGCTCGGCGTCTCGACCGACGCGAACGCCGAGTGGTGGGGATCGCGCGGGATGGGGACCGTCCCGCACGCGCTGATCGCAGCCTACGGCGGCGACACGGTACGCGCGACGCAGAAGTTCGCCGACCACATCGACGGCTCGGTCAACGTGATCTCGCTCGTCGACTTCGACAACGACTGCGTCGGAACGTCGCTCGCCGTCGCGCGCGCGCTCGGCGAGCGCCTGTGGGGCGTCCGCCTCGATACCTCGGGGACGCTCGTCGACCGCA
>JAFAKB010000103.1 GCA_019235885.1 Candidatus Eremiobacterota bacterium
ACGCGCCTGATGCAGATTCTCAAGAACCTGCTCTCGAACGCGTTCAAGTTCACGCAGCACGGCTCGGTCGAGCTCTCGCTGCAGCGCGCGGTGCGCGAAGTCGACGGCGTGCTCGGGCAGTACGTCGCCTTCTCCGTGCGCGACACCGGGATCGGGATCCCGGGCGACAAGCACAACGTCATCTTCGAGGCGTTCCAGCAAGCCGACATGTCGACGGCCCGCAAGTACGGCGGCACCGGCCTGGGCCTGGCGATCTCGCGCGAGATCGCAGGGCTGCTCGGCGGCGACATGACGGTCGAGTCCGAGCCGGGCGCGGGATCGACGTTCACCTTCTACCACCCGCTCGAGCGCACCGGGCGCGCCGCGACTGCCGTCGACGGCGTCTACGTTCCGCCGCCGGTAAGGCCGGTCGTCCCCGACGACGTGCCGCTGCTCGACCCGGCCCGCACGATCCCGAGCGGTTCGGTCGAGGACGACCGCGCCGCGGTGCGGCCGCAAGACCGCGTCGTGCTCATCATCGAGGACGACGCCACCTTCGCGCGCATCCTCTTGGGGCTCGCGCGCGACCGTGGCTTCAAGGGACTGATGGCGAGCAACGGCGCCGACGGTCTTGCGCTGGCGCGGCAGTTCGTCCCCGACGCGATCACGCTCGACATCGGGCTCCCCGACGTCGACGGGTGGTCGCTGCTCGATCAGCTCAAGCGCGATCCGGCGACGCGGGCGATCCCGGTTCACGTGATCTCCGGCGAAGAGCAGTGGCAGAAGGCGCTCGACAGCGGCGCGTTCGCGCACCTGAAGAAGCCGGCCAGCGAGGACGCGCTCACGCAGGCGTTCGACAACCTGCTCGGGTTCGCCGACGCCGCCTCGCGCAACGTGCTCGTCGTCGAGGACGACGTCACGCAGCTCTCGGCGATGGCGAACCTGATCGAGTCGGGCGAGGTGACCGTCACCGCGGTCTCGACCGGCGCGCAAGCGCTCTCCGCGCTCGACGAAGCGCACTTCGACTGCGTGATCGTCGACCTCGGGCTGCCCGACATCGAAGGGCTGGCGCTGATCGAGAAGATCAAGCAGCATCCTTCGCACGTGCGCGTGCCGGTGATCGTCTACACCGGGCGCGAGCTGACCGAGCACGAAGAGAGCTCGCTGCGGCGGCTCTCCGAGTCGGTGATCGTCAAGGACGCGATGTCGCCCGAGCGGCTGATCGAGGAGACCTCGTACTTCCTCAACCAGGTCGAGGCGCGGCTCCCCGAGGTGAAGCGGCCGGTCCACGTCAACGGGAACGGCACGCTCGAGGGGCGCACGATCCTCATCACCGACGACGACACCCGCAACATCTACGCGCTGCGCAGCGCGCTCGAAGAGTTCAAGATGCTCGTCCTCACCGCCGAGTCGGGCGCGGAGGCGATCGGGCACCTGCGCACGCATCCTGAGATCGACGTCGTCCTGATGGACATCATGATGCCGGAGATGGACGGATACGAGACGATCCGCCGGATTCGCGCGCGCAACGAGTGGAAAGACCTTCCGATCATCGCGCTCACCGCGAAGGCGATGAAGGGCGACCGCGAGCAGTGTCTCGCGGCCGGCGCCTCCGAGTACATCTCGAAGCCGGTCGACATCGACCAGCTCGTCGCTTTGATCCGGGTGTGGCTGAACGTCGCCGCCTAACGTGATCGCGGAACGCATGGTTCCCGAGCCGCCTTCGGGCGGTGAGGGAACCCTCTCGCCGGGGGTCGCCGAGCTCGAGCTGCGGTTGCTGCTCGAGGCGGTGTACCGCGTCTCGGGCTTCGACTTCCGCGAGTATGCGCCGGCGACGGTGAAGCGGCGGGTCGCGGAGCGGGTGCGGGCCGAGGGGATGCGAACGATTTCCGGACTGATCGAGCGCGTGCTGCACGATCCGCCGGCGATGCTGCGCTTCGTCGACGCGCTCACCCACAACGCCAGCTCGCCGTTCCGCGAGCCGGCGTTCTTCACGGCGTTTCGCGAGCGCGTGCTGCCGCGGCTGCGGACCTTTCCGCACGTGCGCATCTGGGTGATCGGCGCCGGGGACGATGCGTACTCGCTGGGGATCCTGCTGCGCGAGGCGGAGCTCTATCACCGCGTGCGGATCTATGCGACCGACGCGGGGGAGGCGGCGACCGAGCGCGCCAAGGCCGGCGCGTTTCCGGTGGAGCTGCTCGACGAGTACGGGCAGCGGTACGCGGAGGCCGGCGGCGCGCGGCAGCTTTCCGACTACGTCGAGGTCGTCGGCGGGCAGGCGGTGTTCAAACCGGCGCTGCGCGAGCACATCGTCTTCGCGCAGCACAACCTCGCTTGCGATTCCTCCTTCAACGAGTTCCATCTCGTGGTGGCGCGGAACGTGATCACGCATTTCAACCGGACGCTCGCGTATCGTGCGCACCAGGTCATCTTCGAGTCGCTGATTCGGCTTGGGTATCTTGGGATGTCGGCGAAAGAGACGTTGCGGTATACGCCGCATCAGCGGGCGTACGAAGAGCTCGACGCTACCGAACGGTTTTATCGGCGGCTGCGGTAGCGCACCGGGACTTCGGCATCGGTCATCCGGGTATCGGTAGGGGTGCGACGTTGTTGCGGCGGGGACGCTCCCTGCGGCGCATCCATGCGCCTCCGGTCACTCGGGTTCGTCGTCGCTCCCGCCCTCCGGGCTCCGCTCCTCCTCAACGCCCCGCCACAACAACGTCGCACCCCTACCTCCAGGCACGACAACGGCGGGCGCTAGGGAATGAGGCCGCGGCGATACGCGGTAACCGCGGCTTGCGCGCGGTCGGAGGCCGAGAGCTTCGCCAAAATGTCGGCTACATGGCCTTTTACGGTGCCGAGACTTACATAAAGACGTTCGGCGATTTCGGCGTTGCCGATGCCGTCGGCGATCAGCTTGAGTATTTCCGTTTCGCGCGGTGTGAGGGGCGAGTGCTCAGGACGTTGCGCCGTGCCGCTGAGCTTGCGGAGGACGACGTGGGCGATGCGGGGGTCGAAGTAGGCGCCGCCGGCGGCGACTGCGCGGACGGCGTCGATCACGATGGACGGGTCGGACGATTTTACGCAGTAAGCGTCGGCGCCGGCGGCGAGGGCAGCTAGAACTTCATCGTCCATCTCTTGCATCGTCAGGATGACGACGTGCGGCGGTTCGGGCTTTGCTTTGATCTCGCGGGTCAGCGTGATTCCGTCTTTGCCGGGAAGACCAAGGTCGATCACCGCAACGTCGGGACGCCCGTGCGTAATCGCTCCTTCTCCAGCAATTCCGTCGGGCGCTTCGGCGACCACGTCGATTCCGGCGGCTTCCAGCGAAGTACGGAGGCCTGCGCGGACCAGCGCGTGGTCTTCGACCAGGACGACGCGAATCGCCCTGCGCCCGTCATCCTGAGCTTGTCGAAGGGCGCTCATGCCGACGCTTTCGGGAGCGAGAAGGTGAACACCGAGCCGCGCGGGTCGCGGGGCGCGTAGCGGACGGTGCCGCCGCTCTCTTCGGCGATGCGGCGCACGATGTACAATCCTAAGCCCGTCCCGCCGCCGGTGCGCGAAGCGCTGGAGAAACGTTGGAACAACGCGGCGCGCGAGCGCTCGTCGATGCCGTAGCCGTCGTCGGCGACGATCACGTCGGTCCGGGCGGGTGACGGGACGACGCGCAGCTCCACGGTTCCGCCGGTTGGGGTGTGCTGCAGCGCGTTCGCGACTAGGTTTGCCAGCGCGCGCTTGACGTCGGCGCGCGCGGCGCGCGCGGCGGCGGGCGCGTTCGCGGTGACGGTGAGCGTGATCCCGCGCGACTCGGCCATTGCGCTCAGCTCCGAGGCGATCTCGCGGGCGACGGCGGCGAGGTCGAACGGCTCGCGCTCTGGATGACGGTCGCCGGACTCGAAGCGCGCAACGAGCAGCAGCGTCTCGGCGAGGCGGACGAGGTCGTCGATCGAGACGAGGCTGTCGCGCAAGACCGTTTGATAGCGGTCCGGGAGCGGGCCGTAGGCGCCGGTTGCAGCTTGGCGGAGCGTCATCGAGAGCGCGGCGAGCGGCGTGCGCAGGTCGTGCGAGATCGCGTAGACCAGGTCGCGAATCACCTCTTGGCGCTCGCCGAGCGCTTCGTTTCGCTCCGCGAGCTGGCCGAAGAGACGTGCTTGGCCCAGCGCGTTGACCGCCAGCGTCGCGAAGCTGCGCGCGGTTTGCAGCGCGGCGTCGTCGGGCGCTTCGCCGTCGTAGGCGACGACGAGCACGCCGAAGTTCGCGCCGCGGTCGGCGAGCGGAAGCGCGAGCGCGCTGTGCGCGTTCAGGCGGTCGAGCACGAAGCGCGCGACCGGATCGGCGGCGCGCACGACGCTGACGGTGCCGTCGTCGGCCACGCGGTGGACCAGCGAGACGATCTCGGACGAAGGGCGCTCGTCGAGGACCTCGACTTCGCCGGCGCCGTTGCGGGCCGCGAGGACCTCCTGTCCGGTCCGCGCGGGGTACCAGTAGGCCGCTTCACCGTCGAGCGCACCCGGCGCTTCGCGCACGATCGCGCGCGTGACGACGTCGGGGGAGAGCGAGGCACGAATCCGTTCCGCCGTTGCGGAAAGCGTCGCTTCGCGGCGGGCGCGCGCTTCTTGCGCGGCGAGGCGGCCGACCCGCTCCGCGCGCTCTTGCACCGCGGTGCTCAGATAGCCGACGAGCACGATCGAGAGCGCGGACAGGATACGGTCGCCGATCCCGATCGCGTCCCAGCGATAGCCGGCCTGCGCGGCGTTGACGAACGCCGCGACGGCATCGGCGATCAGCGACGCGATGACGAGCGCGGCGGTGAGGCGGCGGCTTTGCGTCAGCGCGGCGAGCACGATCGGGACGTCGAGCAGGATCGCGACGACGAGCGTCTGCGGCGTCAGCGCGTCGGCGACGAAGACGAGGGCGAGCAGCGCGAAGGCGGCAATGGCGACGGCTCGCGAGCGCACGAAAACGGCTTCGGGGACCCGCGGTCCCGCCCTGCGAAGAGCCGGACTCGTGCGCGAATCAGGACGCTCCGGGGCGGCGGCGCTGCTCGTCGAGCTCGGCCTCACGCCGAAGCTCACGATCTACCTCGCCGGCGCGCCCGGCGCCGGGAAAACGCACCGTCTGCTCACCGACGCGCTGCGCGAAGCGAAGGCCGGACGGCGCGTCGCGATCGGGTGGATCGAGACAAAAGGGCGGCCGCAGCTCGACACGCTGGCGGCGGCGTTCCCGCGGATCGCGCCGCGCCGTTATGCCGTGGGCGGCACGGTCGTGGAAGACTTCGATCTGGACGCGGCGCTGGAGAGCGACTGCGAGACGATCGTGCTCGACGAGCTCGCCCACTCCAATCCGGACGGGGCGCCGCACGCGAAGCGCTGGCAGGACGCGCTCGCGCTGCGCGAAGCGGGGAAATCGGTCCTCGGCGCGCTGAACGTGATGCACCTCGACACGGTCGCTCCCGTCGCCGAGCGCATCATCGGCTATCCGGTGCGCGAGATCGTGCCGATGGCGTTCCTGCGCAAAGCCGACCGGGTGATCGCGCTCGACGTCGCGCCCTCGATTCTGGAATCGCGCTTGCGGACGGGGCGGATCGTGCGCGACGAGGACGTCGAGCGCGCCGCGGCCGGCGTCTTCCAGCCGAAGAACTTGAGCATGATGCGCGAGCTGCTGCTGCGCGTCGTGGACGACCTCACCGTGCCGGTCGTCGCGCCGAGCAAAGTCTCGATCGCGCTGGCGGTCGTCGTCGGGCACGGCGATCCCGAGCCGTTCCTGCGCCGCGCGGCGGCCTTCGCCGACGCGCTGGACCTCGCGCTCGAGGTGACTTCCGTCGAGGCGAGCGATGCGCAGCGCGTCACCGACGTCACGCTGCGCGTCGACGGCGGCGTCGTTCCGCTCCCGCAGAAGCTCGCGCGTGGCGACTTGCACGACGTGCGCGCTTCGCTGGTGATCGTGCCGCGCGGCGGGCTCGCCGACCGCATCCTGGCGCAGCCGCTCGACCGCGATCTGCTCGTCGCCGATCCGGCCAGCGCGGCCCTGCGCGCCGGCGAGTCGGGCCGGCATCCCTACGGCTTCGCGCTCGGTGACCGGCTGCGCATCGGGTACGGGAAGTTGACGATCTATCTCGGCTCGGTGGCGGGGAGCGGCAAGACCTACGCGATGCTTGACCGCGCGCACCAGCTCCTCGACGAAGGCGTCGACGTCGTCGCCGCGCTGGTCGAGACGCACGGCCGCGAAGAGACGGCGGCGCTGCTGGCCGGGATCGAGCAGATTCCGCGCTTGCCGAACGGCGAGATGGACCTGCAAGCGCTGCTCGCGCGGCACCCGAAGATCGCGCTGATCGACGAGCTCGCGCACACCAACGTGACCGCCGGCGGGCGCGCGAAGCGCTACGACGACGTGATCGCGGTGCTGCGCAGCGGGATCGACGTGATCACCACCCTGAACGTGCAGCACTTCGAAGGGGTCGGCGACGCGGTCGAGCGGCTCACCGGGACGCGCGTGCGCGAGACGCTCCCCGACAGCGTCTTGGAGTTCGCCGACGAGGTCGTCTTCGTCGACGTGACGCCCGACGTGCTCCGGCAGCGGCTGCGCGAAGGGAAGATCTACCCGCGCGAGCGCGTCGACGCGGCGCTGGCGAACTTCTTCCGCACCGAGAACCTCGCCGCGCTGCGCGAGCTCGCGGTGCGCGAGATGCTGCGCGCGCGCTCGGAGCGGCGGCGCGAGCGGCCGTTCGTGCGCATCGTCCTGGGCGTCGCGCCGCGCGAGCGCGACGTCGAGCTCATCGAGCGCGCGGGGCGGCTCGCGAAGCGGCTCGACGTCGATTTGCGCGTCATGGTGGTGACGCCGCAGTCCGACGATGCGACGCGCGCGGTCGTCGCGGTGCTGGCGCGCGCGGCGCACGCCGCGCACGCGAGCTTCGTCCACGAGGTTGCGCCGGACGCGCCGGCGCGCGTCGCCGAGCGGCTCGCGGAAGGCGACGTCGTCGCGGTCGAGTCGCCGCGCAACCGCCGCAGGCTGTTCGGCAAGCACTCCTTTGCGGTGCGGCTGTTGGCCGCGGGCGCGCGCGAGATGCTGGTTCTCGCTCCGCGCCGGGACTCCGATCAGAAGTAGTAGCTGAGCCCGAAGCCGACGCCGTGGTACTTTCCGGTTGCGGCGGTCGGCGAGACGCTCGCCGACGCGTCGACTTGCAGCCGCGGGCCGAAGTCGTGGTACACGCCGTAGATGTACTGCGTGCGGGTCGCCGTGCCGGGGCCGTTCGCCTGCGAGAACGTCGCGATCTCGGCGTACGCGCCGTTCGCGTTCGGCAGCGTGATCCCGAGGTTCAGCGAGGGGACGAACGAGTTCCAGCGCTGCGGGCCGTTGGTGAGCGACTGGGACTGCGCCGTCGCCGCCAGCGAGAAGACGGGCGAGAGCGTGTACCCCGCGTTGAGGGCGTAGATCGCGGTCGTTCCGTTCGCCGAGACGCCGTTCAAGCCGGTCGGCGCGGTGAAGAACGCCTGGCCGCCCCAGTTGAACTTCGGCGTGTAGCCGAACACGTACTTGAGGCCGGCGCCGACGTCGCTCGCGCCGGTCGTCGCCGGCGGTCCGCCGATGCTGGAGCGCACGATCTGCGGCGGCGCGATCTGCAGCTCGAGGGCGGGAACCTTCGTCCCGATCCGGATCAGCGTCTGCGGATAGGTCACCGTGTTTCCGATGCCCGGCGAGGTCGCGTTCAAATAGCCCAGCTCGACCTCGACGTGGTTCGGGCGCACCGTGCAGACGGAGTTCGTCACCGTCGGCCGCGTGACGATCGCGCTGATCGACGTGCACGGGTCGTTCGCGCCGAACGCCGGTCCGATCGGGTTCGGCGCAGATGACGGCGCGGGAGACGGCGACGGAGTCGTTTGCGCGAGCGCGCCCTTCGACAAGCTCAGGACGACAAAGGCGCTCAGCGCGACGACGCGGCTCACGGTGTGGGCGCGGCTCGTGGAGGCGACGGGGGTCACGGTTTCGTGGCGGCTCCTTGCGCGTCGAGGGCGCGGTTCAGTTGGAGAACGTTCACGCGCGGCTCGCCGAGCAGGCCGAACTGACGCGGCGTGACGTGCGCCGCGATCAACGCGCGCACTGCGGCCAGCGGCAGCGCGCGCGCCTTCGCGACGCGCGCCGCCTGATAGTATGCGCCTTCGGGAGAGATGTCGGGATCGATCCCGCTCGCGCTAGACGTGATCAGGTCCATCGGGATAGGTCCGGTCGCGTCGGGGTTCTCCTTCTTCAGCGCGGCGATCGTGCTCTTCGTGGCGTCGAGCAGCTTCTTGCTGGTCGGGCCGTAGTTCGTGCCGCCGGTCTGCGTCGGATCGTAGCCTTTGCCGGCCGCCGACGGACGGCCGTGGAAGTAACGCGGTTTCGTCCAGTTTTGCCCGACGAGCTCCGAACCGATCAGCGTGCCGTTCCGGTCGTAGACCAGCGAGCCTTCGGCCTGGTGGTGGAACAGGACCGTCCCGATTCCCCAGATGGCCAACGGATAGATCAGGCCGAGCGCGATCACCGAGACGATCGTGTAGAGCAGCGAGGTGGTGAGGTGCCGCAGCGTGCCTTCGCGCGCCTCGGTCGTGTCTTGCGTGGTGTTCGTTGCCATGTCAGTGCGTTCCGGTGAGGTGGAGGCCGACCAGGATCAAGTCGATCGCCTTGATCCCGATGAACGGGGCGATGATCCCGCCCAGCCCGTAGACGAACACGTTCTCGCGCAGCACGGCGTCCGCGCCGCGCGGGCGATAGGCGACGCCGCGCAAGGCGAGCGGGATCAGCGCGACGATGATCAGCGCGTTGAAGACGATCGCCGAGAGGATCGCGCTCTGCGGCGTCGCGAGCCGCATCACGTTCAGCGCGTCCATCGCGGGATACGCCGCCGCGAACATCGCCGGCAGGATCGCGAAGTACTTCGCGACGTCGTTGGCGATCGAGAACGTCGTGAGCGAGCCGCGCGTCATCAACAGCTGCTTGCCGATCTCGACGACCTCGATCAGCTTGGTGGGATCCGAGTCGAGGTCGACCATGTTGGCCGCCTCTTTGGCGGCCTGCGTCCCGCTGTTCATCGCCACGCCGACGTCGGCTTGCGCGAGCGCCGGCGCGTCGTTCGTGCCGTCGCCGGTCATCGCGACGAGCCGGCCTTCGCCCTGCTCGCGCCGGATGAGCGCCATCTTCGTCTCGGGCGTGGCCTCGGCGAGGAAGTCGTCGACGCCCGAGTCGCGGGCGATCGCGGCCGCGGTGAGCGGGTTGTCGCCGGTGATCATCACCGTGCGGATCCCCATCGCGCGGAGGCGGTCGAAGCGGACGCGCATGTTCGGCTTGAGGATGTCCTTGAGCGCGATGCATCCGAGCACGCGCCCGCGCTCCGCGAGCAGCAGCGGCGTCCCGCCGGCGCGGGCGATCTTCTCGACCTCGGCCGCCAGGACGTCAGTGCCGACCGCCGGTTTCGCGGTCGTCGTCGCGCCGCCGCCGCCCGCCGTAACGGCACCCGCGCCGTTGTTTTGCGCGACCCAGGCGCGGACTGCGTCGGGGGCGCCCTTGCGCAGCTGAGAGCCGTCGGCATAGTCGACGCCCGACATGCGTGTGTACGCGCTGAACGGCACGACCGTCGCATCGTGCGGGAGCGCGCCGGCCGCCGCGTCTTGCACGGCGAGCCCACCTTGCGACCCCGCGAGGAGAACGAGGGAACGTCCTTCGGGCGTCTCGTCGGCAAGCGAGGCGAAATACGCGGCGCGGTAGGCCTCGGCGTCGCTCACGCCGGGCGCCGGTATGATCTCGGTCGCCTGGCGGTTTCCGAGCGTGATCGTGCCCGTTTTGTCGAGCAGAAGCGTGTCGACGTCGCCGGCCGCTTCCACGGCGCGGCCGGACATCGCCAGCACATTGCGCTGCAGAACACGGTCCATCCCCGCGATGCCGATCGCGCTGAGCAGCCCGCCGATCGTCGTCGGAATCAGGCACACCAGGAGCGCGATCAGGACGACGACGCTCGGCACCGCGCCGGCGTAGATGGAGAACGGCGCCAGCGTCGCGACGGCGATGACGAAGATGATCGTCAGCCCCGCGAGCAAGATCGCGAGCGCGATCTCGTTCGGCGTCTTCTGGCGTTGCGCGCCTTCGACGAGCGAGATCATCCGGTCGAGGAACGTCTCGCCGGGATTCGCGCTGACGACGTAGACGATCCGGTCGGAGAGAACGCGCGTTCCGCCGGTCACCGACGAACGGTCACCGCCGGCTTCGCGGATCACCGGTGCGGACTCGCCGGTGATCGCCGACTCGTCGACCGTCGCCGCGCCTTCGACGATCTCGCCATCGGTCGCGATCAGATCGTTCGCCTCGGCCACGACGCGGTCGCCGCGGCGCAACTGCGTCGCCGGCACGTTCTCTTCTCGCGCGCCGCGGGAGCCGTCGGAAGAATCGACGAGGCGACGGGCGAGCGTCTCGGTCTTCGTTCGGCGCAGGTACTCCGCTTGCGCCTTGCCCCGCCCTTCGGCCATCGCTTCGGCGAAGTTGGCGAAGAGAACGGTGAACCACAGCCAGGCGGAGATCGCGAGGTCGAACGAAGCCTGCCCGTTCCGCACGTCCCGGAACGCGTAGAAGATCGTAACGACCGCCCCGATCTCGACGACGAACATCACCGGGTTGCGGATCTGCACCCGCGGGTCCAGCTTGACGAACGACGACCGGATCGCCGGCCAAACGATCCCCGGATCGAGCAATGAACGTGTGCGCGCCGCCATCTCAGTAGACCTTCCCTTGCAGGTTCAGGAGGTGCTCGACGATCGGGCCGAGCGCGTCGGCCGGGAAGAACGTGAGCGCGCCGAGGATAACGATCACGCCGATCAGCAGCACGACGAAGATCGGCGACGTCGTGCGGAACGTGCCGGCGGTCGTCGCCACCGCCTGTTTGCCGACCAGCGAGCCGGCCAGGGCGAGGACCGGAATCATGATCGCGATGCGGCCGAAGAGCATCACGACGCCGCCCGAGACGTTCCACCACGTGTTCGGCGAGAGTCCGGCGAACGCCGACCCGTTGTTGTTCACCATCGACGAGTACGCGTAGAGGATCTCGCTGAAGCCGTGCGGCCCGCCGTTGTTCAGCGTCGCGAGACCGGCGGGAAGCACCGCCGCGATCCCCGCCGGAACGAGCGCGAACACCGGAACGACGAGCGCGGCGAGGATCGCCAGCTGAACCTCGCGCCGTTCGATCTTCTTCCCGAGATACTCCGGCGTCCGGCCGACCATCAAGCCGGCGATGAACACCGTCAGAATCGCGTAGTAGATGATCCCGTAGAAGCCTGAGCCGACCCCGCCGAAGACGACTTCGCCGAGCTGCATGTCGAACATCGGCACGAGCCCGCCGAGTGCGGTGAACGAGTCGTGCATCGCGTTGACCGCCCCGCACGACGTGTCCGTCGTCATCGTCGCGAACAGCGCCGAGGCGGCGACCCCGAAGCGCGCTTCCTTGCCTTCCAAATTCGGGCCCGCGACGCCGAGCGCGTGGACCGCCGGGTTACCGGCCGCTTCGGCCCAGTACGCGACGGCGAACCCGACGATGAACAGCGTGCTCATCGCGCCGAACAGCGCCCAGCCTTGCCGCTGGTCTCTCACGTACCGCCCGAAGGTGTACGTCAGCGCGCCGCCGATGAGGAAGATGCAGACGAGCTCCAGCAGGTTGGTGAAGCCGTTCGGGTTTTCCCAGGGCGCCGCCGAGTTCGCGTTCACGAAGCCGCCGCCGTTGGTGCCGAGCTCTTTGATGATCTCTTGCGAGGCCATCGGCCCTTGCGGCAGCGATTGCTTCGCGCCTTCGAGCGTCGTCGCGGTCGGGTACGCGTTAAAGTTCTGCGGGACGCCTTGCGAGAGCAGGATCAACGCGCCGGCGAACGAGATCGGCAGCAGCACGTACAGCGACGCGCGGGTCAGGTCGACCCAGAAGTTTCCGATCGTGCGCATCTGCCGGCGCGCGAGCGCGCGGATCAGCGCGACGCAGATCGCGATCCCGGCCGCCGCCGAGACGAAATTGTGCCACGCCAAGCCGGCCATTTGCGAGAGGTAGCTCATGGTCGACTCGCCGCTGTAGAACTGCCAGTTCGTGTTCGTCATGAACGAGATGGCGGTGTTCCAGGCCAGGTCGGGCGCGAGGTTTCCGAAGCCCTGCGGGTTCAGCGGCAAGAACGCTTGCAGCCGCAAGAGCGCATACAAATACAGGAAGCTGATCAGCGAAAACGCGAGCACGGCGAAGGCGTAGCCCTTCCAGCCCATCTCGCGCGACGCGTCGATGCGGGTGAGGCGGTAGATGACGCGTTCGAGCGGTTCCAGCACCGGCGTGAGGAACACGCGCTCGCCTTCGAAGACGCGCGCCATATAGCTGCCGACCGGCTTTACCAAGAGGCAAACGATCGCGAAGATGACGGCGGCTTGCAACCACCCGGTCAAACTCATCGTGCGCCTCCCTCAGAAGCGTTCGGGACGCAGCATCGCGTACGTCAAGTACACGAGCGCGAGGACGGCCAGGCCTAGGCCGACGATCAAGTCGAGCGTCATATCTTCTCGCAGCCGATCACGTAGCGGTCGAGCAGCCAGAACGAAGCTGCCGTCAGCGCCAGGAGTCCCAGCTCCAAGAGCACGTTCATCGAGAGCATCGCATCCATCATAGGCTGCCTCCGCACCGGCCGGTACCGGCCGTTCGGCCGAACCGTTCGGCCGGTCGGCGACCCCGGATACAGGCAAAGTTTCGGCCGATGGGCGGTTCTACGGCCAAGGCCCGCTCGGCTACGATCGGTGGACATGAACGGCTGGCTCGAAGCTGCGGCGCTGGTGATCGTGCTCACCGCGGTCACTCCGCTGCTGGGCCGTTACCTGACCGCCGTCTTCGAGGGGCCACCGACCGGTGTTCGGCGGGTCTTCGGCGGCGTGGAAAACGCTATCTATCGCCTATGCCGGATCGATCCGCGGCACGAGATGCGATGGACGACGTACTTTTGGGCGATCGTCGCGTTTACCGCGGTTTCGAGCGCGGCGCTGTTCGCGCTGCTGTTGCTGCAGGCGGTGCTGCCCTTCAATCCTCAGCGGTTCGCGAACCTTTCGCCGCTGCTCGCGTTCAACGTCGCAATCAGCTTCGCGACGACGACCAACTGGCAGGCGTACAGCGGTGAGTCCGCGCTCGGATATCTCGCGCAGATGGCGGGGCTCGCGTGGCAGAACTTCGTCGCCGCCGCGGCCGGGCTCGCGGTCGCGATCGCGGTGATCCGCGGCTTCACCCGCTCTCGCGGCGCGACGCTCGGAAATTTCTGGGTCGATCTCACGCGCTCGCTGCTCTACGTGCTCCTCCCGATCAGCGTCCTCGGTGCGCTGCTCTTCGTGTGGCAGGGCGAGCCGCAGAACTTCTCGCCGTACCTCACCGCGACGACGCTCGACGGCGCCAAACAGACGATCACCGGCGGACCGATGGCCTCGCAAGAGATCATCAAGCAGCTCGGTGTCAACGGCGGCGGGTTCGTAGGCGCGAACTCCGCGGCCCCGAACGAGAACCCGACCCCGCTCACCGACTTCGCGCAGCTGCTGGCGATGTTTCTGATCGGTGCGGGGCTCACCAACGCGTTCGGCCGGCTCGTCGGCGACGTGCGCCAAGGCTGGATGCTCTACGCCGTGATGCTCGCGCTCTTCGTCGGCGGGTTTGCCGTCGTGTGGAGCGCCGAGCACGCCGGAAACCCCTTGGTCCATCAGCTCGGCGTCGCGGGTGCGAACCTTGAAGGCAAGGAAGCGCGGTTCGGCGATGGGGCCGGCGCGCTCTCGGTCACCGTGGCTACCGACACGTCGAGCGGCGCCGCGAACGTGGCCTACGACTCGCTGATGCCGCCCTCGACCCTGGTGGCGGTGTTGAACATGCAGGTCGGGGAGATCATCTTCGGCGGCGTGGGAAGCGGCTTGTACGGGATGATCCTGCTGGTGATCGTCACCGTGTTCATCGCGGGCCTCATGGTCGGCCGCACGCCCGAGTATCTCGGAAAGAAAATTGAGCGCCGCGAGATAACGCTCGCGATCTTCGCGGCGCTGATACCGACCGTGAGCACCCTGATACCGACCGCGATCGCGTTGATTCCAGGTGCCTCGGCACCAGGAAACGGCGGACCTCACGGGTTCAGCGAGATCCTCTTCGCGTTCACCTCGGTGGCCGCAAACAACGGCAGCGTGATGGGCGGGCTGAACGTGGCGAACGATTTCTACAACTGGTCGACCGCGATCGTCATGCTGCTCGGACGGTTCGGCACGCTCGTGCTCGCGCTCGCCGTCGCCGGAGGGCTCGTCGTCAAGCCTCGCAACACGAAAGCAACCCCGGGCACGCTCGGCACGGCGACGCCGCTCTTCGGCGCGCTGCTCGGCTCGACGGCGCTGGTCGTCACCGCGCTGACGTTCGTCCCGGCCGACTGTCTCGCGCAGGTCGCAGAACATCTGCTGTTGCGCGCGGGAGCGACGTTCTAGCCGGCGTCGTCCGGGATGCCGGCGATCGTGCGACTCGCGCGGTACGCGTCGAGCGGGATCGGCCCGCCGCGCGAGCGCAGCGCGCTGAGCTGCAGCTCCTCGAGCATCTCGGCGCGGCGCCGGCGCAGCCCGTCGGCGATCTCTTGAGCGCGCCGTAAGCGCAGCTCGTCCCGGCGAAGCCGATCGTCGATCATGCCATCCCGTTACCCGCCGCCAAGCCTCACGGCTCGAGCAAGCGACGATGCTCCTTCGCGGGGCGGTCAGCGCGCGAGGTTGCCGCGCCGGCGGGTGACCGGGAGCGTCACGGTGGTCGTGGTCGTGCCGTGCTCGCGGCGCACGACGAGGCCGCTGCCGAACGCGCTGACCAGAAACAGCCCGCGCTGGGACTCGGAGAAGTCGGCCGGTAGGTGGACGTCGTCGACCGAGTAGCCCGGACCGTTGTCGGCGACCTCGAGGATCGCCGTGGGCCCGTTCCAGCGCAGCCGCACGTCGATCGCGCCGGGCGCGTGGCGCGCGACGTTGCCGAGCAGCTCGCCGAAGATCAGCTCGGCGCCGTAGAGGTCCGAGGCCGGCTCGACCTGCGCGGCGAGGTACCGCTGGAAGATCGTGCGCGCGTTGTTCGCCAGCGACGCGTCCGCGATGCGGAAGACGAAGCCGGTGCTGTCGGCCTTCAGGGTCCAGCCCTCCGAGGACCGCCTTTCGCCGGGCGAACGCTCCACGAGGACACTCTGTACCCCTTCAGAGCGAGCCGGTCCCGCCCGGTTCCCGCCGAACTGCCCGATCCGGGGGTATCCCGGGCTGTCAACCTGAGTATCGCCCGAGAGTTCCGTTAAGTCTCGAGCAACTTGAGGCCAATCCAAAAGCGCCGCTCCCGACGCCGTCTAATGCTTTTCCAATCGAAGGGAGGGCGGTGTTGGCGTACGAGGTGATCAAGCGCGTCAGCGGACGAGCCTACCGCTACCGGGTGGAAAGCTTCCGCGACCCGGAGACCCGCCGCGTCCGCGGGCGCTGGACGTACCTGGGCCGCGTCGACCCGGCCGACGCCGGCTTGCCGGAGCGCCCGGCGAAGCCGAGCTCGCGCGAGCGGCTGCTCGAAGCGGTCTCGCGGCTGCTGGCCACGACCGAGGCCGAGTCGCTCTCGGCGGGCTCGATCGCGCGCGAGGCCGGCGTCGCGTACGGCACGTTCTACCGCTATTTCACCGACCGCGCGCACGCTGTGCGCGAGGCGCTGCTGCGCCGCGGCCCGACCCTCGGCGACGTGGTGACCCGGTTCGGCCAGCCGCCCGGGAACGGGGAAGCCGAGCGCGAGCGGCTCGCGAGCTGGCTGCGGCAGGTCGCCGCCACCGCGCGCCGCGAGCGCGGCGTCGTGCGCGCCTGGCACGTCTACTCGAACGCCGACGACGCCGTCGTGCGCGCCCGCCGGCTCGCCGTCGACGCCGCGGTCGACCAAGTCGCCGCGTACCTGGAGGCGCTGCGCGTCGCGGGGGTGAGCGCGATCTCGTCGTCGCGTTTCGCGGCGTACGCGCTGGTCGCGCTCGCCGTCGCGCTCGGCCGCGACGCGGCGCTCGACGACGACGTCAGCCCGCGAGTCGACGGGCTCATTGCGCTCGCGTGGGATCTCTGCGGCCTGGGCTGAGCGTGCCGTAGGACGCCTTTCGAGACCGACCGAAGGCGCGCGCATGCTCGCGCGCTCGTGTCTCGCAGCGGTACTCGTCGCGTCGTGGATCGCGTCGCTCGCAGCGGCGGCGTTCGCCGACGCGACGCGTTATCGCATCCCGCCGCCGGCGATCGAGGCGGCGCTGAACGCGCCGCCGGTGCCGAGCGTCGTCGTCGGACCGCGCCACCGTTTCCTCGCGATCATGACGCCGCTGCGCTATCCGCCGGTCGCCGACCTCGCGCGCCCGATGCTGCGGCTCGCGGGGCTGCGCATCGATCCTGCGACGAACGGGATCCACCACGCGCGCGCCTTCACCTCGCTCGCGTTCGCGCGGATCGATCCTTCGCCGGGCTCCGGACAAGGGACCGTTCGCGTCGCACTGCCGGCGGACGCGCACCTAACGGATTTGCGGTTCTCACCGGACGAGACACGATTTGCGGCGACGAACGCGACCGCGCACGGCACGGAGCTGTGGCTCGGTACGCTTGCCGACGGGCGCGCGTCGCGCGTCGCGAACCTCGCGGTGAACGGCGTCTTCGACGAAGCGGTGCGCTGGGCGCCGGACGGGGTGCATCTGTTCGTGCGCGCCGTCGACCGCCGCGGACCCGCACCCGCCGAGACGATCGCGTCCGGGCCGGCGGTGCAAGAGACGAGCGGCAAAGCGGGCCAGATCGTCACGTACGAGGACATGCTGGCGAACGCGCACGATGAAGCGCTCTTCGAGTACTACGCGACGTCGCGCGTCGAGCTGGTCGACGCGCGCACCGGCGCGGTGACGCGCACCGCGGCGCGCGGGATTTTCACCGCGCTTTCGCCGTCGCCCGACGGGCGCTATGTCCTCACCGAGCGCGTGCATCGGCCGTTTTCGTACCTGTTCCCGTACGGGCGCTTCCCGCGCGTGAGCGAGGTGCTCGATCTGGGCGGCCGGCACGTCGCGACGATCGCTGACCGTCCGCTCGAAGAGCGCGTCCCCGCCAACGGCGTCCCGACCGGCCCGCGCGACGTCGCCTGGAAACCATCGTCGCCCGCGACGCTCGCCTGGACCGAAGCGCTCGACGGCGGGGACCCGCGCGCGAAGACCGCGCTGCGCGACCGGATCGTCACGCTTCCCGCGCCGTTCGGCGGTCCACCGCGCGAAGTGACGCGCACCCCGGCGCGGACGCTCTCCTTCCTCTGGCTGAGGGCAGACGAGCGCGCGCTCATCAACACCTTCGACCGCGACACGGGCATTCGCACCGAGCTGCTCGCCGACGCGCACGCGGCGAGCGACGCACCGAAGACCGTCTTCACCTTGCGCGACAGAGACGTCTACAACGACCCCGGGAGCGCGGAGGTGGAGTTCGCGCGGAACGGCGACCTCGTCGTCGCGCACGACGGCGATGTGATCTGGCTGCGCGGCGCGGGCTACGGTCGGGACGGGCGCCGGCCGTTCCTCGACCGCCTCAACCTGCGCAGCGGCGAGAAGACGCGGCTCTTCGTCTCCGAGCTTACGCCGCTCGAGCAGCCGATCGTCATGCTCGATCCCGATGCTGCACGTATCGTCACGTCGCGCCAGTCGCCGGCCGAGCCGCCGAACGTCTACGTGCGAACGCGCGCGAACGGCGCGCTGCGCGCGGTGACCGCGTTCACCGATCCCGCGCCGCAGCTGCGCGCGATCGGGCGCCGCGTCGTGAGCTATAAGCGCGCCGACGGCGTCGACCTGTCGTTCACCCTCTACACGCCGCCGGGTTGGAAAGAGGGAACCCGGCTGCCGACGTTCGTGTGGGCGTATCCGCTCGAGTACATCGACCCGGACACCGCCTCGCAGAACACCAACACCACGCAGACGTTCGTCAGCGTGACCGGCGCTTCACCGCTGTTTCTCGCGCTCGCCGGCTACGCCGTGCTCGACAACGCCTCGATGCCGATTGTCGGCGATCCGGCGACGGTGAACGACACCTACGTCGAACAGCTCGTCGCCGACGCGAAGGCGGCGGTCGACAAAGCGGTCGAGATCGGCGTCGCCGACCCGAACCGGATCGCGGTCGGCGGGCACTCGTACGGCGCGTTCATGACCGCGAACCTGCTCGCGCACACGCGGCTCTTCAAAGCCGGCATCGCGCGCAGCGGCGCCTACAACCGGACCCTCACGCCGTTCGGGTTCCAGAGCGAACGGCGCAGCTACTGGGAGGCGACCGATCTCTACACGAAGATGTCACCGTTCACGTACGCCAACGCGATCAAGGATCCGCTGCTGCTCATCCACGGCATGGCCGACGACAACACCGGCACGTATCCGATCCAGTCGGAGCGGCTGTACGCCGCGATCCAAGGGAACGGCGGGACCGCGCGGCTCGTGATGCTGCCGTACGAAGCGCACGGCTACGTCGGCCGCGAGTCGGTCGAGACGACGCTGGCCGAGATGATCGACTGGCTCGACCGCTGGCTCGGCCCGCGCCGCACGCTCACCGTTCGCTAGCGCGTAGCGTCGATAATCTGCAGCGAGCCCGTTGCGCGCGACCGCAGGTGCAGCGCTACCGACGTGCCGTAGCCGGTTTCCAGCCTCAGCAACTGTAAACCGTCCGGGCCGGTCACGGCGTGTGGACGAAGCGTCTCCGTCCCTGCGACCGGGTCACCGACAGACCAGGCGAAGCGTTCGACGACGAAAGCCCCGTCGTCGGCGCGGTCGATCACAAACCGGTACTCGAGGTTTGCCGGCGCCGAGCTGCTCGTCGTCACTGCGACATCGAATGCCCGCCGTGTGTCCAGCGCCGCAGTCGCCTGCTTCGCATCACGTGGCTGAAACGAAACCGCGCGAAACCTGACCACCGTTCGGACCGGCTGCTCGGGGTCGAGCGCTCGCAATGCGCTAGGAGCAGGGACGCGTAACGATGACAGCGTTGCGGTCGACAGCGGCCGGTCCAGCCGAACCAGCGGTCGCAGCCCCGCCGGTCCACGCTCGTTCTCCAGTTGCGGTCCTTCCGCGACGGCCGTCACCATATGCCGAAAGGCGCTACTGCACGGCTGATCCGTCCTCGTGTCCGTGCCGGTCCACACCTCGTCGAAGTACACCGCGAATGAAGTGCGCAACGGCAATGGACCTTCGAGCGTCCAGTACTCGCCCGGGTCGGACTTCGCGGCACCGAAGCGTCGCACCGCGTCGGGTCCGACGATGGGCCCCGTCATCTTCATCTGCACCGGTTCACGACTAGGCGCGGCAAGATAGTACGGAACGTGCTTTTCCAGATCGGCGCCTCGCACGAGATGAAGGATGACGGTCACGGTATGCGTCGCGTCGCTGTAGCTCGCCTGAGGCGGGCCCGAGCCCAGGTGAGGCAACTCTGGGCCGGTCGGCAAATACTCGCAGCGCGCCTGTGGTGGCGCACTGGTCGCTGCGGCGGAGGAGGTCTGCGCCGCGCTCTGCGATCCGAGCGAAGCAGCAAGCACACCAAACAGCAGAACGTGGCGCAAACCCTACCTCCTCGCCGTCACGAGTCTGGAGGTCGTTGCAAAGGAGCCAACTGCACGGGATCTCGTGTGCCTCGGCCCTGCACCGACTTCCTGGACGTGGGTTGGCGCCGCACGGAGTAGATGACCGATCCGGGCCCGCAGTTCGGCGAGTTGCCGCTATAGCCGTCTGGGCAGGCGCAATTAAAGCCAATGCACGGTGGTAGCCCGCCGTCGGAGCTTTCCGTCACCTCTGCGCGTTCTCGGGAGCGCATGGTTCAGCGGCGGTCTCGTCGCCCCTTCCTACGCGGAGCTACGTAAGTAATAGTTTTAGCCATGGCCGGCTTTGGCGGGCTCTTCGCGGCGCGCGCGGATCCAGCTGGCGCGGGTGAGCGAGAACAGGAGCACGTCGACGTGGCGGCCGCGGATCATCGCGCCGCTGCGCAGCATGCGCTCTTCACGAAAGCCGGTGCGGTCGAGCACCTTGCGCGAGGGGACGTTCGCGGGGACGATGCAGGCCTGCACTTCGTCGAGCTCGCCGGCGGCGAACGCTTCGCCGATCACCGCGCCGAGCGCCTCCGTCGCGTAGCCGAGGCCGCGCGCTTCGCTCAGCAAGCTGTACCCGACTTCGCCGACGCGCGGCGCGCGGTCGTTGACGCGCAAGGAGATCCAGCCGACGGCGCGCTCCGGCTCGCCGGTTTTCACCAGCCACTCGAAGCGGCCCGTCGCCGACGGGCGCAACGCTTTCGGCCGCGCGCGCACCTGGCGCTCGAACTCCTCGGCGCGCACGCGCGGGATGTCTTGGTACTTGCGCAGATCGGGCGCGTTGAGCACCGCCCACAATTCGCGCGCGTTGTGCGCTTCGACCGGCACGAGCGTGACGCGCCCGGCGCGCAGCGGCTTCATCGCGCGAGCGACGCGTCGGCGAAGGCGTGCACGAGCTGGGCGCCGCTCTCGTCGGGCGCGGTCTCGAAGCTGACGCGGTCGCCGGGCCGCGCGAGCAGCACGTCGGGACCGGCCGCGTCGACGATGGTGAAGACGCCGCGCCGGCCGCGCAGCGTGAACCACACCCGTCCACCCGCGACGGCGAAGCGGTCGATCACGCCGGCGATCCGCGGCGTCGGCCGCCCGCCGGCGCTCTCGCCGAGATACGCGCGGTACGACGCGAACGCGTCCTGCGAAGGCGAGGGCGCACCGCTGTTGCCGACGACGACGTGGCCGCCCGCTGCCTGCACCAGCGCGAGGGTCTGAAACTTTCCGTTGTCGGCGACGGCCGGAACCACCCACGTATTCTGCCCGAACAGCGAGTAGAGTACCGGTTGGGTGGGGAGCAGGCGACCTTGCTTGATCACCGGGTTTCCGCCCACCGCGTCCTCGGCGGCCGTCGAGTTGTACTCGCCGCCGCTCGAGGTGAAATAGGTCATCGCGCCGGTCCGGCTGTCGAAGTAGGTGAAGCCGGTCATCGACGCGTCGGTGCGGTTCGGTGAGGTGTGGTCGACGAACCACACGAAGCGCCCGTCGGCGAGCAAGATTCCGAACACGTCGTCGCGCGCGGGCAGGTGCACGTCGCGCTTGGTGATCTGCGCGTTCCACCAGCCGTGCACGTAGCGCCCGAACCAGTCGTTGTAGTCGATGACGAGCGCCGGCGGAAAGACGCGGCTCACCCACTTCGGCAGCGTGTCGAAGCGCTCGCGCGGGATGCGCTCCATCGCGCCGGTCGTCGGGTCGACGATCACCACCGCGGTCACCTTCTCGCCGCTCCAGCCGATCGTCGGCCGGCCCAGCGTCACCAGATAGCGCGGATCGCCGCGGTCGTCGAGCTGCAGCGTCTCCTCGAGCAGCAGCTCGGTGCCGTAGCGCAGCCACACGTGGCGGCGCAAGTTGTCGTTGAAGAGCGCCGAGGGGACGTAGCGCAGCGGCGCGCGCGTGCGCAGCTCCGCCGGCGCGTCGGGGTTCTCCGCGTCGACGATGACCACGCCAGGCGAGGTGTGCCGCGCGAGCCACTGCACGAAGCCTTGAAAGTTCAGCGGCGCGACCCACACCAGATGCCCGCTCGCCGACTGCACGTTGTAGGTGCCGACGCGGTAGTACGCGCCGAGCTGACCGACGACTTTCTCACCGGCGAAGATCGCCGACTCTTCCGGCACGACGCGCACGTGGCGCGGGTCGGCGGCCGGCGCGCCGGCGGTCGAGACGGTCGCACCGGTGAGGTCGCGCAGTCCGCTCGCGTCGACCACCGGCGCGACGAGCAGCCCGAGCGCGAACAAGCCGACCACGCCGACCACGCCGATCAGCGGCCAGACCGGCGTGCGGCGCAGCGAGACGATCCGGCGCGAGAGGACCATCGTGCGCGCGGCGGTGAGCGAGGTGATCAGCGCGTTGGGGAGCAGCGTGAGCAGCAGCAGCGAGATCGCCTGCGGGAAGACCAGCTGCGGCAGCGTCAGGTAGCAAAACGCGCCGACGAGCGGCACGCCGACCACGAGCCGCCGCAGTTGCCCGCGCCACCACCCGCGCGAGAAGTCCAGGTTGACGAGCCCCAGCGAGAGGAACCCCGTCGCGAGCAGCCAGATCACGCGCCTTCGCCCTACGGCGGCCCCTTGCCGCGCGCCTCCTCGCGCGTGAACGGAAGGCGGAGGTGCCCATGCAGGTTCGCTACAGCGGGACGGTCACGTCGCCGCCCCGCTTCTTCTACTCGCGCCACTCGCATCGCGAGCACGAGCAGTTCGACGTGCGCGGCGACGACGGCGCGCGGTTTCGCGTCGTCGACAACGTCTCGATCGCACCGCGCGTCCCGGTGCAGCCCGGCGACCGGGTGACGGTGCAGGGCGAGCTGGTGCGCGCGCACGTCACGCCGCCGATCGTGCACTGGACGCATCACGATCCGGACGGCCGGCACGCGGGCGGCTTCATCGACCTGAACGGCCGCTTCTACGCCTGAGGGCGAAACGAAAAGGGGCGAATCGCTTCGCCCCCGATCGCCTGCCGAGCTGGAAGCTCAGCGGCGCTTCTTCGCGCCCCCCGCGGCCTTGCGGCCCGGGGCGGCTGCCTTCGAGCCGCCTTTCTTCGCCGCGGGAGCGGCTTTGCGGCCCGGCGCGGCGGCTTTTTTCGCCCCGCCCTTCTTGGCGCCGCCCTTTTTCGCGCCGCCGCGCTTGGCGGTGCCGACGGCTTCCTTGAGGCTGCGCCCGGCGGTGAACTTCAGGACGCGCTTCGCCGGAACGTTCACCGGCTCGCCCGTCTGCGGATTGCGCGCGACGCGCGCCGCGCGGTCCCGGATCTTGAACTGGCCGAAGGGCGTCAACTGGACTTTGTCGCCCGACTTCAGCACCTGCGTGATCCGGTCCAGGATCCCGTCCAGCAGCTCGGCGACCTGCCGGCGCGGAAGCTCGAAATCATCGGCGAGCTCTCTCGCCAGTTCGTTCTTGGTCATGCGGTCCTTTCGGTTTGCGGGTTCGGCTCGCGGGGAGCCGCGTTGGCGCCCAGTATACGCCGAAAAACTCCTACCTCCGGCCGATTTCCTCTGTTTTTTGCGAGAATTCCTCGCCTCGGCCGCCACGCCGGGCCGGAACCCTCAACCGGCCGCTAGCGCTCCGAACGCGCGACGAGCTGATCGACGGTGACGAACCCGTAGCCTTGCGCGCGCAGCGCGGCGATGACGCGCGGCGCGAGGGCGGCTTCGTAGGCGCGCTCGCCGGCGTCGCCGCGGCCTTGGTCGCCGTCGTGCAACACGACGATCGCGCCGTCGCGCACCTGCCGCAGCAACGTTCGCACGAGCTCCTCGCGGTCGGCGTGCGGCGAGGTTTCGTCGAGCATCGCGCTCCACAGCACGACGCGCAAGCCGTGGCGGCGCGCCGCGTCGAGCACCGCGGCGTTGCGCGCGCCGAACGGCGGGCGCAGGTAGCGCGGCCGCGCGCCGGTGGCGGCGGCGATCGCGTCGCCGGCGTTCGCGATCTCCGCGTCGAGCGCGTAGCGCGCGAGCAGCGCGTTGAGGTGCGGGTGCGTCTCGGAGTGGTTCTCCACTTCGTCGCCGTCGGCGCGCATGCGGCGCAGCAGTCCTGGATTGCGCCGCGCCGCGCGTCCGACCACGAAGAACGTCGCGGGCACGCGCTCGCGCTCGAGGACGCTCAGCAGGTGGTCCGTCACGCCGGGCGTGGGCCCGTCGTCGAACGTCAGCGCGACGAGGTGGCCGCCGCCGTGCGTGATCACCGGCTCGAACGCGTCGCTGCGCGGCGACTCGACCAGCTCGTACAAGCCGTAGAACCCGGCGGCGAGCAGCGCGAGCGCGGCCAGCACGCGCAGCGCGCTCACGACTTGAGCAATTTCTCCCGCGCCGCCGCGACGGTCTTCTTGAAGCTCGGCGGGCCGAACGCCGCGAAGTCGTCGACGACTTTCTGGTAGCGCGCGTCGGCGGTTGAGGTCGAGTTCAGCGTGACCAGGTTCGGCACCGGCTTGTTCTTGTCGAGATGGATCTCGTACTGGCGCCCCGCGGTCGTCGCCAGGTAGTGCGGGTCGGTGAAGGTGAACTTGTGCTTGCCGCTGCGGTTGCCGTCGACCTGCGCCACCGTGACGGTGTACATCTCGTTCGTGTTGCCGCGCAGCGGCCGCGTCTGCAGCTCCCAGACGCCGTCTTGCACGAGCTGCTGAAACAAGAACGTCACGTCGTAGCCGTGGATCGGCTCGGTGAACTTCGCCACCCGCGTCCCGGCGCGGTTCTCGGCGCGGTACGATGCGGTCGAGCTTCCGTTGACGTTGTCGAGCTGCCACACCTCGCGAGCGATCGGCCCCTTCGCGTGCGCGATCGTTTCGCTGAAGTGCAGCTCGGAGCGCTGGGTGCGGACGGCGTGAACCGCTTGGTAGCGCGCGGACTCGGACGGAAAGAAGATCTTCCAGCCGGAGATCGCGGCGGCGATTGCGATGACGATCACGACCAGCGTGGTGGGGAAGCGGCGCATCTTCCCCTCTACAACGCTCCGCGGGGCTGGGAAGTGTCAGCGTGCGCGTCGAGGATCTGGTTGACCACGGCGTCGGCCGCCTTGTTCTCCTTGCGAGGCACGTGGCGCACGTCGGTCCGCGCGAACTTGCGCAGCAGCGCCTTCGCCTCTGCGTGCAGCGGGACGAGGCCGGGGTGCTTCACACGATAGGCGCCGGAGAGCTGCTTGACCACCAGCTCGGAATCCATCCGCACGTCGAGCTCGTCCACGCCGCGCGCGAGCGCCGCCCGCAGCCCTTCGAGCAGCGCGGTCCACTCGGCGACGTTGTTCGTGGTCGTGCCGAGAAACGTCCCGATCTCTTCGAGCACCGCGCCGTCGTGGGCGTACAGCACGGCGCCCGACGCGGCGGGACCGGGGTTGCCGCGGGAACCGCCGTCGGCGTAGAGGGTGGCCTTCACGTGGAAAGGGGGAACCACACCGAACGGCCTATTACCTCCTACGGCTCCCGGCGGGCAGTGGCGCAGCTTGGTAGCGCATCAGTCTGGGGGACTGGGGGTCGCAGGTTCAAATCCTGTCTGCCCGACCAACGACGACGAGGGTTTGCACGCAGCGAACCCTTTTCGTTTTCCGCACCGCGAACATTTTGGAATCTCCACCGCCTCTCTTGTCTCAGATGGTATCGCTCCTCGAGCCGCGCGCGCCTCGGCGCCGCGTCGACCCCGAGCTCGTGCTCGCCGCGATGCGGCGCGAGCCCGCCGCCGCCGACCGGCTCGTCGCCGCGATCTGGCCGGCGTGCTTTCGTCTCGCGGCGAGCGCCACCGGCGATCGTGGGCTCGCGCAGGACGCCGCGCAGGAAGCATGCGCGCTCGTCGTTCGCAAGGTCCACGGGCTGCGCAACACCGACGCGTTCGACGCCTGGCTGTACCGCATCGTCATGCGCGAGGCCTCGCGCGTGCGGCGCGGACACTGGTTCAACCCGGAGCAGCTCGTCGAACCGGCGGCCGGCGAAAGCGGCACCGCGGCGCTCGATGTGTGGCGCGCGCTGGCGGCGCTGCCGCCGGAGCTGCGCGACGTCACCGTGCTGTTCTATTTCGACGACCTGCGCAGCGAAGAGATCGCCGCGATCCTGGGCGTTCGGCATCCGACCGTGCGCACGCGCCTGGCGCGCGCCCGGGAACGGCTGCGCGGTCTGCTCGCGGACTACCGCCCATATCCGCTGAGGGAGGCGCACCGTGCCGTTTGATTTCGCAACGAGCGGTCGCCACGCGCGCGAGCAGATCGCCGTTCCCGCCGTGCCGCTCGAGACGATCGCCCGGCGGGCGGAGCGGCAGCGCGCGCGCTCGCGAGCTCACGCGCTCGCCGCGGCAGCCGGCGTGCTCGTCGCCGGCGCCGTTGCCGTCGGCACGGGAGCTGGCGCGCGGATCTTGGATACGGTACACGTCTGGTTGGGCGGAGGCCACGCGGCGATCCGAACCTCGTCGGTCTCCGGAACGCGCTGGCCCACGCGCGAGGAGTTTCGCCGCGCGATCGCGGGCGCGACGTTCCCGGTGCGGCTGCCGGTCGGGCTTCCGCCGAACGCGCGCGTCGTGTTCGTGTGGGCCATGCCCGCGACGCATCCGAGCGCGATAACCCTGGAATATCGGGCTCAAAACCAGGCGAAACCGCTCAGCTTCTTGCTGGCCGATCCCTCGGTCGTCGACGTCGGGCGGCAGCTGCTCGCAGTGACCGCGCCTAACGCCGCGGTCTATGACTGGCGGTCCGGCGACGAAGTGGTCTCCATCCCGAAAGACGAGATCGACGCCGCCGGCGCCGACCGGCTCAAAGCGTCGATGGCGCAGACGACGCCCCAGGCATCGCTGGCCGCAACCGATGCGATGCTTGCAACCGTCGCGGTGCTCGGCGATGCCGACCACATCACGCTCGCGGAACACTATCGTGCCGCCGCAGGCCCGAACGCACTCGTCGGCACGCAAACGGCACGGACGATCGCATCGCTGGCGGCGCGCGGGCTTCCGATGCGCGACAGGCGGCACCTAGTCGTCACGAACCTTCACTACGCGCACGGAGAGCCCGACTATGCGCGGACGAGGAACTCGTTTGCGGGCAGCATCGCGGTCTCCGCGGGCGGCGTGCGCGCGCTCGCCGCGACGCTGCGCGCGCGCGGCGTCGCATCCGGCGGCGACTGCGCGTGCGAGCTTCTCTACAGCCGCCCCGACGCGCGCGCAGCATATCGCATCGTCGTCATCCCGCTGCGAGGCTCGGGCGTTCGCACCTACGCGGTCGACCCGAAAACGTACGCGGTGCGAGCCGCGACCTAGCCGAAAAAGAAACGAGAGCCCGCCGGCCTAAGCCTACTTCGTGCGGCCGGACTTCCTCGCGCCGGCGCGCCTGGCGCCGCCCACCGCGTCCTTGAGTCCTTTGCCGGGCGTGAACGCCGGCACTTTGCGCGCTGCGATCTTCAACACCTCACCCGTTTGCGGATTGCGTCCGGTGCGCGCCCGGCGCTCGCGGACGACGAAGCTTCCGAACGGGATCAGCTGAACCTTTTCGCCCTGCTTGAGGGCGGTTGTGATCTCGTCGAGGATCAAATCGACGATCTCTCCGGCCTGACGTTTCGAGAGCTCGTGCTCGTTGGCCAAATTGTCCACGATGTCGGCTTTGGTCACTGTTTCGCTGTACCTCAATGAGAACGTCGTAGCGGCGCGGTTTCGTACGCCCGCGCGACCGCTCGCTCGGGAGGATACGCTTGCACGCCGCCTGCTCCTTCCGACCGGCGAGCGCGCGCAACGGCCGAATCCCGCGCACGGTTAAGGGAAGGAATGGATCGCATCGTCACCGCCTCGGCCGCGCGCGGCACCGTTTCGCTCGCGGCCGGGATCACGACGGAGCTCGTCCGCGAGGCGCGGGAACGTCACGACCTCGCGCCCACCGCAAGCGCGGCGGTCGGCCGCCTGCTGACCGCGGCGGCGCTTCTCGGCGCCTCGCTGAGCGGCCGCGAGCGGCTCACGCTGCAGATCGTCGGCGACGGCCCGATCGGCGCGATCACCGCCGATGCGTGGAGCACCGGCGAGCACGCCGTCGGCGCGCGCGCGTACGCGCGCAACGGCCGCGCCGATCTGCCGCTGAACGCGCGCGGCAAGTTCGACGTCGCGCGCGTCGTCGGAAACGGCAAGCTGCAGGTGACGAAGACGTACGAGGTGGGACAGCCGTACAGCGGGATCGTTCCGCTCGCGACCGGCGAGATCGGCGACGACGTCGCCGCATACCTGGCGAACTCCGAACAGATTCCCAGCGTCGTCGCGCTCGGCGTGCTCGCCGATCCGAACGGGATTCGCGCCGCCGGCGGCGTGATCGCGCAGGTGCAGCCCGGCGCCGACGACGCGACGGTCGCCGCGCTCGAGCGCAACGCCTCGCAGATGCCCCCGGTGACGACGCAGATCGTCGAAGGCGCCGACGAGCACGCGCTCTTGCGCGCCGTCGCCGGCGACTTGGGACTGAACGTCTTCGACGAGTACCGGACGGCGTTCGACTGCCGCTGCACGCGCGCCAAAGTCGAGACGGCGCTGCTGGGGCTGGGCAAGGACGAGCTGGCGAAGATCGCGCGCGAGCAGCCGCACACCGAGGCGACGTGCGACTTCTGCGGCGAGAGCTACGTGCTCAGCGCCGACGACGTGCGCGGGCTCGCCGAGCGCGCATCGAGCGGCTCAGCCTGACGGCTTAGCGGCGCTTCGCGCCCGGCCCGGCGGCGGCTTCGGGGCCTGCCGTCTTGGCGCCGCCGATCCGCGGGCGGAACTCTTCGGCGATCCGGCCGCGCCCGAGGTTCGTGTACCACCAGCCGCACTCGCAGCGCACCGGCGGACCCTGCTCGACCGGGTAGCGGTAGACGCGCCCGCAGCGCGGACAGGTGAAGGTCGGGCCGTCGATCCGGCCGGCCGGAGTGTACGTTTTGGGGGCCGCCGAGGCCGCCGGACGATGCGTCGCCATGCTGCTTCCTGTCGGTTTTTAAGGAATGATTCGGACGAACTTGCGCGAGCCGACCTGCAGGACCGCCGGAGCGCTCGCGCTCCAGCGCGCCGCGGGATCGGTGACCGGCGCGCCGTCGATTTTCACGCCGCCTTCCGCGATCAGCCGCTGCGCGGCCCGCTTGGACTCCGCGAACTTCGCCGCGACGACGAGATCCGCCAGCTTGTCGCGCCCGTCGAGCCGCAGCTCCGGCATCTCGGCGGGGATCTCGCCGCGCTGGATCGTGCGCTCGAACCACTCGCGCGCCGCGCGCGCCGCATCCGTCCCGTGATAGCGCGCGACCAGGTCCTCGGCGATGCGCTTCTTCTCGTCCATCGGCGAGACGGCGCCGGTCTCCAGCCCGTCGCGCAGCCGCTCGACCTCTTCCGCCGGGCGAAAGACGGCCAGCCGCGCGTACTCCGGCAGCACGTGATCGGGGATGCGCATCGTCTTGCCGAACATGTCGTTCGGCGGATCGGTCAGCGCGATGTGGTTGCCGGTCGACTTCGACATCTTCTTCACGCCGTCGATCCCGACCAGCAGCGGCGCGGTGATGCAGATCTCCGGCTCCTGCCCGAAATGCGTCTGGTACGGGCGGCTGATCAGCAAGTTGAAGAGCTGATCGGAACCGCCCAGCTCGACGTCGACGTGCATCGCGACCGAGTCGTACGCGACCGCGACCGGGTAGACGAACTCGTGCAGCGCGATCGGCGTCCCGCCTTCGTAGCGCTGTTTGAAGTCGTTGCGCTCGAGCATCTGCGCGACGGTGGTGAGCGAGAGCAGCTTGTAGATCTCCGAGAAGGTCAGCTTGGAGAGCCATTCGCTGTTGTAGACCAAGCGCACGCGCGACATGTCGAGCACCTTGCCGGCTTGCTCGGCGTAGGTTTTCATGTTGGCGGCGATCTGCGCGTCGCTCAGGGGTGGGCGCAGCGCGTTGCGGCCGCTCGGATCGCCGATCCGCGCGGTGAAGTCGCCGATCAGCAGGATCACGTCGTGGCCGTCGTCGACGAACCGCTGCAGCAGCCGCAGCACGACGGCGTGCCCGACGTGCAAATCCGGCGAGGTGGGGTCAAGCCCGAGGTACACGCGCAGCGGTTTTCCGCGCTCGAGGCGCTGCGCGAGCTCGGCGAGCGTCTCGACGTGGTCGCAGCCTTCGGTCAGAAATTCCGCGCGCTCGCGCGCAGAGCGAAATTTGGTCGTCATGCGGTCGGCGAGCGCAGTTCAAAGACCGTTACCCCACCGCCTCCCTCGTCGGCGTTTCCGTAGCGGACGTTCTGCACGAAAGGGTGCGCCTTCAGATACTGCTGCAAGCCCTTGCCGAGCAGGCCGGTGCCCTTGCCGTGGATCAGCCGCAGCGGCGAGTGGCCGAGCATGATCGCGTCGTCGATCCAGCGCTCGACCAGCGGCTCGGCCTCGACGAACCGCTTGCCGCGCACGTCGATCTCCGTCTGCGCGCTCGACGCCACGTCCAGCGTAGCGTCACCCTGAGCTTGTCGAAGCGCGCGCTTTCCGGCCGGCCCACCGGACGATGCGCCGGCGCGGCGGCGCAGCTCGCTTTTCGGAACGGTCATGCGCAGCGCGCCGATCTGCACCAGCGCGTTCTCGCCGAGGTCTTCGAGGATTGTGCCGTCCTGCTCCCAGGCGGCGACGTGAACGCGGTCGCCGGCGCCGACCGGCGCTTGCGCATCGCTTTCGCGCGCGCGTTGCGGTCGCGCTTCGAGGCCCAGCTCGCGGTGCATCTGGTCGAGCGTGCGCGCCAGCAGGTCCGCTTGGCCCGGCGTGACGCGCGGCGCACGCGCGGCGCGCTCGGTCCGCTCAGCGGCGCGGCGCTCGAGCTCCGCGGTGAAGCGGCGCAGCGTCTCGGCGAGCTCGGCGTCGGCGCGCTTGGCGAGCTCGCGCCGCTCGCGGTCGAGCGCCTCGGCGCGGCGGCGCGCGTTGTCCTCGAGCGAGCGCAGGTGCGCGCGCTCGCGGTCGAGCTGCTCGCGCTCGCGCGTCGCGCGAACGCGCTCTTCGCTCACCTCGGCGAGCGCGCGCTCGTAGTCGCGTTCCTGCGAGCCCAACACGTCCTGCGCGCGCGCGACGACCTTGGGATCGAGCCGCATCCGGCGCGCCAGCGCGAAGGCGAGCGATTGTCCGGGCGAGCCCACGTCGAGCTGATAGGTCGGCTCGTACGTGTCGGGATCGAAGCGCACGCTCGCGTTCGCGACGTGCGCGTGGTCGGCGCCGAACAGCTTCAGCTCGGTCGCGTGCGTCGTGGCGAGAACGCGCGCGCCGCGCTCGAGAAACCGCTCGAGCACGGCGACGGCGAGCGCGGCGCCGGCGTTCGGCTCGGTTCCGCTGCCGATCTCGTCGATGAGGATCAGCGTGCGGTCGTTGGCGGCGTCGACGATCTCGGCGAGCCGGCGCAGGTGCGCGGAGAACGTCGAGGCGTTCTGCGCGATCGACTGCTCGTCGCCGATGTCGGTGCAGACGCGCTCGAACCGCCCGATCGTCGCCGCCGCGGCCGGGACGTGCAATCCGCACGCCGCCATCGCGACCGCGAGCCCGACCAGCTTGAGCGCGACGGTCTTCCCGCCCATGTTCGGCCCGGAGACGATCAGGATGCGGATCTCCTCGTCGAGCCGGACCGACTGCGGCACGGCGCGCTCGTCCAGCAGCGGATGGCGCCCATCGGAAAGATCGATCACCGCCGCCTCGACCAGCTCGGGCGCGACCGCCTGCATGCGGTGCGCGACGCTCGCGCGCGCGGCGGCGAGATCGAGCTCGACGTAGACGTCCACGTCGGTGCCGATTTGGGCCGCTTCGTTCGCGATGAGCGAGGAAAGCTCGCCGAGGATGCGCGCGATCTCCACCTCTTCTTGCACGCGCAGCGCGCGCACGCGGTTGTTCGCTTCGAGCGATTCGAGCGGCTCGACGAACAGCGTCTGCCCCGACGAGCTGGTGTCGTGGACGATCCCTTGGATCTCGCCGGAGAACTCTGCCTTGACCGGAACGACGTAGCGCCCGTCGCGCATCGTGACGATCGCGTCCTGAATCGCGCGCGCGTATTTAGCCGAGCGGGTGATGGCGGCGGCGCGGTCGCGCGCGTCGTCCTGGGCTTGCTGCATCGAGCGGCGAATCCGCGCCAGCGCCGGCGAGGCGCGGTCGAGGATCGTGCCGCGCTCGTCGATCGCGTCGTGCACGCGGTGCACGATCTGCGGCAGCGCGCGAAACGGCGCGCAGCGCTCGCGCAGCAGCGGAACGTCCAGCTCGGCTTCCCGCACCGCTTTGACCGCCGCCGCGGCGGCGGCGAGCGCATCGGCGACCGAGCGCAATTCGCGGGCCGGCAGGGCCACGCCGCGCGCTGCGGTCGCGACCGCTTCGTCCACGTCGTCGATCCGCTGCATCGAGAAGCCGGCGTCCTGCATCAGCGCGCGCATCTCGCTCGTCTCGCCGACCAGCCGCCGCACGCGGGCGAAGTCCGTCGTCGGCTCGCACGCCAGCGCCAGCGCCTGCGAGCGCGGCGCATGCGTCTGCCCCGCATACCGCTCCCGAATCCGCTGAAAATCCAGAACCTCGAGCCCGCGCTCGTCGATCAGCGCGCCGTACTGGGGCATGACTTATTCGCGGAGCTTCTCCTTCAGCAACTCTTGTGCTAAGGCCGGGTTTGCTTTGCCGCGAGAGGCTTTCATCACCGCGCCGGTGAGGAAGCCGAGGACGTTCGTTTTGCCGGCTTTGTAGTCGGCGGCGACTTTCGGGTTGGCGGCGAGGACTTCGTCGACGATCGCTGCGACAGCGCCGCGGTCGCTGACCTGGGCCAGGCCTTCACGCTCGACGATCGCCTTCGCCGAGCCGCCTTCCGTCCACAGCGTTTCGAGGACTTGCTTCGCGGCTTTCGAGTTGATCGCGTTCGAGCTCGTCAGCGCGACCAGCTCGGCGAGCGATTCCGGCGTCACCTTGCCGCGTACGACGTGCGTGCCGCTCTCGTTCGCCAGGCGCGCGAGGTCGCCCAGGACGAACGCGACGACGCCTTTCCCATCGCCGTTCGCAGCGCGCACCGCGCGGTCGAACCAGGCGGCGAGCGCGTGGTCTTCGACGAGTTGCGTCGCGCGCTTCGTATCGAGCGCGTAGTCGTCGACGTAGCGCAGGTAGCGTTCGTACGGAATCTCCGGCAGCGACGCGCGCACGCGCTCGATCATCTCCGGCGTGACGTCAAGCGGGACGAGGTCTGGGTCGGGGAAGTAGCGGTAGTCGTGCGCCTGTTCTTTCGAGCGCTGGCTGTGGGTGACGCCGGCGGCCTCGTCCCAGCCGCGCGTCTCCTGGATCACGCGGCCGCCGCTCTCCACCACCGCGATCTGCCGCGCGATCTCCGACTCGATCGCGCGCCGCACGCTGCGGAAGGAGTTCATGTTCTTGATCTCGGCTTTGGTGCCGAGCCCGGTCTCGCCGCGCTTGCGGATCGACACGTTGGCGTCGCAGCGCAGCGAGCCTTCCTCCATCTTCACGTCGCTCACGCCGAGCTCGCGGAACGTGCGCGCCAGCGTTTCGAGGTACGCCACCGCTTCCTCGGCGCTGCGGATGTCCGGCTCCGAGACGCACTCCATCAGCGGCACGCCGGCGCGGTTGAAATCGACGAGCGAACCGGTCGACGCGGCGAGCCGCCCGTCGGCGCTGCCCACGTGTGTCGACTTGCCCGTGTCTTCTTCTAAATGAATGCGGGTGAGGCGGCACTCGCGCCGCGTGCCGTCTTCCAGCCAGTAGCGCACGACGCCGCCGACCGTGAGCGGCATGTCGTACTGCGAGATCTGGTAGTTCTTCGGCATGTCCGGATAGAAGTAGTTCTTCCGGTCGAACTTCGAGTGCGGCGGAATCGTCGCGCCGAACGCCAAGCCGGCGCGGAACATGTGCTCGATCGCGGCCGCATTCGGCACCGGCAGCGCTCCCGGCAGCGCCAAGCACACCGGGCACACGTTGGTGTTCGGCTCGCCGCCGAACGCGTTCGGACACCCACAAAACATCTTGCTCACGGTCTTGAGCTCAACGTGGCACTCGATCCCGATCACAGCTTCGTACTTGTCGAGCAACTGTGCCGTAACGACGGCGTCCTCGGCAACGGTAGACATATTAGGTGATGATTTCCCTGACAATATCGGCAACCCGGCCGACGAGCTCATCCGGTGCTTTGCCGGCGGACGCGGCACGCCGTGCGCGCCAGTCGAGCGCTCGCATTTGGTGTGCCAAGACCGATCCGCGGACCGGCAAATCGTTCGGCAGCGCGATCTCGAACGCATTTCGCGCCTCACGTGTCGTCACCGGCGCCACAAACGCGACACCGAACGCTTCATTGAACGGCGCGGGGGAAAGCACGAGCGCGGGCCGCCGCTTCATCTGTTCATGCCCTGCCTGCGGATTGAAGTTGACGATGATGAAATCGCCGCGATCGGGCGTCGTCATTCAATCAATACGCTCATTGCCGAGATCGGGGCCAATGTCCCATTCACCGCCCGGTGGGCCTTGCACCGTTCGGAGCATCGCGGAAAGACGAGAACCGTGGCGGCGCTCGACGGCGACACCGCCGTCAATGCGCCGCAGCGTCACGATGTCGCCTTCGCGCAGATCGAGATCGCGCGCTAATGCGGCCGGGAGCCGGACGGTCAAACTATTGCCGTATCGCGCGATCTTCGTTTCCGTCATCGTATATCCGAAAGTATACACGTTGAGAACAGTGCCCCGCAAGACCGCCCGCTATGCCGCCGTGATCTCCGTGACCGGTGTCAGTTTTACGGCGTGGCGCGTGGCTCGTTCATAGGCGTGGGCGTAGCCGAGCAGGGCGCGCTCGGTGAACAGCGGGCTGGTCAGCTGCAGGCCCATCGGCATCGGGTGGTCACCGTCTTCGGGGAGGGCGGGCGCGCAGGGCACTGAGAGCGACGGCAGGCCGGCGAGCGAGCCGGGAATCGTGTAGTAGTCCATCAAGTACATCGTGACCGGATCGCTCTTCGCGTTGAACCGGAACGCGGGCGACGACGCGGCGGGCGCCGCGATCACCTCGCAGCGCTCGAACGCGCGCGCGAAGTCTTCGGCGATCCGCGTGCGCGCCTTCTGCGCTTTCACGTAGTACGCGTCGTAGTAGCCCGAGGAGAGCGCGTACGTGCCGATCAGGATGCGGCGCTTGACCTCGGCGCCGAACCCCGCTTCGCGTGTGCGCTCGTACATCTCGCCCACGTCGGGCGCGTCGACGCGCAGTCCATAGCGCACGCCGTCGAAACGCGCCAGGTTCGAAGAGCATTCCGCCGGCGCGATCAGGTAGTACGTCGCCAAGCCGTAGTCGGCCGCCGGCAGCGTGACCTCGACCAGCTCCGCGCCGAGCCGCTCCAGCTCGGCGTACGCGCTCTCGTAGGACGCGCGGCTCGCGGCGTCGAGCTTGTCGAGCTCGAACTCCTTGACGATGCCGACCCGCACGCCGCGCAAGTCCTCGCGCAAATGGTCCACGCTCGGTTCGACCGCGCGGTCGACGCTGGTCGCGTCGAGCGGATCTTTGCCGGCGATCACGTCGTAGGCCAGCGCCGCGTCTTCGACGCTGCGCGCGAACGGCCCGATCTGGTCCAGCGACGAAGCGAACGCGATCAAGCCGTAGCGCGAGACGCGCCCGTAGGTCGGCTTGAACCCGACCACGTTGCAGAACGCGGCCGGCTCGCGGATCGAGCCGCCCGTGTCGCTGCCGAACGACAGCGTCGCCGCAAAGCCGCCGACCGCGGCCGCGCTGCCGGCCGACGAGCCGCCGGGGACGCGCTCGAGATCGTACGGGTTGCGCGTCGGGCCGAAGGCCGAGTTCTCGCCCGACGAGCCCATCGCGAACTCGTCCAGGTTCGTCTTGCCGACCGGGAGCGCGCCGGCGTCGAGCAGCCGCTGCACCGCCGTCGCCGTGTACGGCGAGACGAAGCTCTCCAGGATCTTCGAACCGGCGGTGGTTCGCGTGCCGGTGAGGCACAGGTTGTCCTTGAGCGCGACCGGGACGCCGGCCAGCGGGAGGTGCTCGCCGGCCGCGACGCGCTCGTCGACGCGGCGCGCCTGCGCGCGCATCAGCTCCGGGGTGAGCTGAAGGAACGCGGCGAGCTGCGCGTCGGCGCGTTCGACATGCGGGATCACCGCCTCGGCGATCTCTGCGGCGCTCGCGGCGCGCGCGTTGACCTCCCGCGCGAGCGCGCGAGCCGAGTCCGTCAGCGGGTTCACCTCAGCCCTCCTCAGCGAGGATGCGCGGGACTCGGAAGAAGCCGGCTTGCGGCTGCGGAGCGTTTGCCAGCGCCTGCTCGCGGGAGAGGCGCGTCTGCGGCCGGAGCACGTCTTCGCGCTGAACGTTCCGCGAGGGAACGACTTGCGCCGTCGCCGGAACGTCGCCGAGGTCGAGCGCGGTCAGCGCGTCGACGTGCGTCATCAGGCTCCCGAGCTGGGGCCCGAAGGTGGCGATCTCCTCGTTGCTCAATGCCAGCCGCGCGAGCCGCGCGACGTGGCGGATGTCGATCCGGTCCGTTGGCATGACCAGCTTGAGTTCGCGCCGCGCCGCGGCGGGTCCGTCCGGTCGCCGGGTCCCGGACATTCGTCCGGTTGAGCGCTGGGGGGTCAGACGAACGGTAAAGGTTTCCCAACAAGCCAGGGGTGGGCCGTACCACGCCCGTAAACAGGGCGCACGGCTCGTGAGACGTGGGTGTTCTCGCGCGTCCGCGCTGCTGCTGGGGGTACGGTGCCGATCCGCTCTAACCAATTCATGCCCGGCTCTCAGATGGCCGGGCTTTCCCGTGCAGACTCTGCCCCGCGCCGGCGCGGAACTGACATCGAGGTTTTCGCGTGAGACGTCTCGCTTCGGCCGCCCTCGTCGCCTTCGGTGCGGTCGCCGCGCTCGTCGCCTGCCAGGGCGGCGGCGCGAACCCGCCGCCGTTCCCGACCGGTGGCTCGCCGTTCTGGTCGGTCACGTCGTCCTCCACGGTGACGCTGACCCCGGGAACCACCGTCTCGCTGCCCAGCTCGCACGGCTACGGCGGCTCGTTCACCGTGCCGTCCGGCAGCGTGCCGCCGGCGACGACGACGATCACGATCACGATGCAGAACTTCGCGCCGACGCAGACCGACGGCATCCCCGCCGTCGGACGCGTGCGCGCGCCGCAGAGCCACGGCCGCAGCGCCGAGGCGAACTTGCCGCCGCACACGACGCTGGTCTACGTCGGCGTCGAGTCGGACCACGACATCACGCTCCCCGGCGGGCTCTCGTTCACGGTCCAAGTTCCGCCGGACGTGGCCAATGCAGGCAACTTCTACATCGTGTTCTACGACCCGACCATCAAGGACTGGGTCGTCTACTCGGGACCCGCCGCCGTGCACGGCAACAGCCTCACGTTCACGACCAACGGCCCGTTCACGCTGAAGGCGAACGTCAAATACTGGTTCGCGCTGATCGTCACGAACGTGCTGATCCCGACGCCCACGCCTTCGCCGACGCCGACGCCGAGCGCGACCCCGACCGGCGGCCCGACGCCGACGCCCAGCCCGACGCCGCACGGCACCGCGACGCCGACGCCCACGCCGACCCCGGCCGGCGCAACACCGACGCCGACGCCGACCCCGGCCGGCGCAACGCCGACTCCGACTCCGACGCCGACAGCAACTCCAACAGCGACCCCCACGCCGACGCCGACGCCGACGCCGACGCCCACGCCAACACCGACTCCCACGCCGACCCCGGTACCGTTCGCTCTGAGCGCGACGCCGAACCCGACGAACGTGAATGGTACGGGCGCCACGAACGCGCAGCCGATCACCGTCCATGAAACCGGCTACAATGCGACGTTCAACGAGGGCGACAACTGCAGCGGTATCGCGACCGTCACGACGTCGAACAACCACGGCCCGAGCGCAACCTACACCGTCACCGGCGTCGCTGCCGGCTCGTGCACCGCGACCTTCTCCGACCTCTTCGGTCAGACGGCTCCGGTGACCATCAACGTGACCACCAACCCGTTCCACATCTCGAGCAAGAAGCGCCGATGAGCGGCGCAACAACACCATCACCCCAAGGAGCCCACGCCCACATGCGTAAGATCCTCATTCTCGCCACCGTGCTTGCGCTTGCGGGCTGCGGCGGCGGCGGCGGCGGCAGTTCGCAGCCGCAGCCGCCTCCCGTGCCGACCGCGGCGCCGAACGGTCCCTTCTACACGCCGCAGTTCACGATCGTCGTGCCGAGCGGCGGCAAGTCCGGCTCGAGCGCCAAGGTGAAGTCGAGCGCGCGCACGCCGAATTACGTCTCGTCCGGGACGCTCTCCGTGCAGATCACGCTGACCGCGGACTCGGTCGGCATCGCGCCCAACACGATCACAGGCAATCCGGCGACAACGGTAATCCCGGCGAACTCGTGCAACAGCGGATGCACGGTGAACGGGCCGCCGTCGCCGCCCGGAACCGACTCGTTCCTCATCGTTACGTACGACAACAACGTCCCGGCCAGCGGCCACCCGCTCAACGCGGCCCAGCTCAACAACGTGACGATCACCGCGGGCCAGAACAACCCGCAGAGCGTCACGCTCGGCGCGATCCCGAAGACGCTCAGCGTCTCGGGCGTTCCGACGGGCGGCGGCGCGTTCACCGCGGGCACCGCGTCGCAGGCTGCGAACGTCAGCGTCGTCGCGGTCGACGCGGCCGGCGTCACGATCCCGACCGGCCACACGCCGAACGTGTTCTACGTCGATGCCACCGGCACGGCGATCAACGTCACGCTGAGCGATCCGGACACGGGCCAGCACGGCTCGTGCGTGATCAACACCGGCACGTCGACCTGCACCACCGGTGCGGCGACGTCGGTGACGTTCAGCGGTCCGGACGTCACGCGCGTCCTCGCGTACGACGGCCTCGCGGAGAACGACGTGACCTTGACGGCGTCCGCGAGCACAGCGACGAACGGGACCGCGATCTTTGAGCCGAAGCTGAACGCGCCGGTCTTCAACGGCTCGCAGGCGACGCCCAGCGGCGTCGCGCTGAGCGGCTCGCCGGAGATCGACCTGTTCGCCACCAGCGGAATCGGCAGCACCGGCTCCGAGTCGTTCACCGAGAGCGGCTGGACGAACGCGCCGTACGGCCACGCGCTGACGCACGCGGAGACCGGCGCCTGCACGGGCACGGCGACGTCGATGTCGCAGATCGCCACGATCTCGACCGGCGCGAACGACACGACGAACGGCACGCCGTTCACCGCGACGGTCGTCGGCAGCCCGGTCACCGGCTCGTGCCCGTCGACGATCAGCGACGGTCTTTCGGGCAACGGCACCGACGGCTCGGCGACGCTGACCGTGACCTACACGACCTCGTCGATCAGCGCGTCGGCGAAGCACCGCCACCAGAAGTAAACCGGCGCTGAAAGGCACCGCCGCGCATCCGCCTTCGGACGGGTCGCGGCGGTGCGCCGGTTCTCTTCCGGTCCTCCCTTCCAACCGTCTCCACGAATTTTCTGGTTCAGCCGCTTGCGGCGGCTGAGGAATGGTGTCCATGAAACGGCTCGGCAAGAAGCTCTTCTTCAATTTCCTCGCCTCCGTCGCGGCCGCATCGCTCGCCGCGTGCGGCGGTGGTTCACACAGCGCTCTGCCGCTAGCCGGCCCGATCGCGAACGGCGCGCAGTATAACGGCCCGCTCGCCGACGCGACGTTCAAGATCACCATTCCGCCACCGCCGAAGACGAGCGGCAAGCAGCGCGCGCCGCAATACGTCTCGTCGTCGACCTCGAAGATCGTCTTCACGCTGAACACGGCGAGCCGCCTGACCGCCGGGCAAGTGACTTCGTTCAACACGAGCAGCCTCGGCGCGATGGCCGTGACGCTCAACAGCCCGACGTGCCCGGGGACCGGGCCGTGGACTTGCACGCTGACGATCAAGCTGCCGCCGGGCACCGACAACATCACCGTCTCCGCCGAGGACTCCTCGAACCACGTCCTCTCGCAGCAGATTCAGAGCTTCACCGTCGTCGTGGCGACGGCGAACTCGTTCAGCCTCGTCCTCGACGCGAACGTCAACGTCATGACCGTCAACGGCAGCGGCAGCTGCCAGAACGGCCCGGTCGGCTCCGTGTTCGGCTCGGTCGGAACGACGCCGGTCACGTTCACGGTCTCGAACACCGACCTTGCGAACAAGACGATCATCGGACCCGGTCTGCCCAAGATTGAGATTCAGGACAACACCGCCACCTACCAGGCAGCGTCGGGGACCATCAACGGGACCGGCGGCACGGTGAGCTTCACGATCAACCAGGCTGCGCAAAGCTTCACGCTGACGCCGAGCAACAGCTCGACGACCAACGCCTCGATCAACGTCAAGGAGATTCCGCCGAACTCGAACGGCGGGAGCGACGGCTTGTCGTTCGCGCCGACCAAGAGCTTTGCGTTCTCGACCGGCGTCGCGCCGCCGTCGCACAATTTCCTCGCCGTCGTCGAGCAGACCGGCGCAAACAGCGGTCAGGTCGATCTCTTCAACGTCAACAGCACGGATCAGTCGTCCCTCTCGGCGTTCAGCCCCGCGACGCTGCCGGTCACGAACTCGACGAACGAGAACAAGCCGGACGTCGACAACCCGCTCTCGCTCGTTTGGGACAACACCGGCGATCTGCTGATCGGCAACTCCCATGACGGAAGCGCGAACGGGGGCGACATGGCGTGCATTCCCGTCGGCGCGATCTCGACCGGCGCGAACACGTCGACGACCGTCTCGTCGAACGTCACCGTTCCGGTCGCGATCGCATACGACAGCCGCGACGGCAGCGTGGCGCTCGCCGACAACACGATCAGCGCGACGTACGCTCTCTCCGAATATCTCTTGACGGGAAACTACACCGCCGCGGCCCCGCCGCGCGACCTGACCGAAACCGGTCTTGGTGACAACTGGGTGGTCGACATCCCGGTCACGACCCTCAACGCCGGAACGTACGCGGCAGCGATCACGGACGGCGGTGAGGTCGACCCCGCGCACGGCGGTCCTCACACCTCAAAGATCACCATCTTCAGCCCGAACGGAACTGCTACCGACGTCACGTGCGGGGGGTCGTGCACGGGCACGACGTACGCGATCGACAACCCGACCTCGCTGGCATGGGACAACACGAACAACCAGCTCGTGATCGCCAACGGCTCGATCTTCCACAAGCAACTGAGCTTCTATACGATCTCGGGCGCCGGAAATAGCCCGGTCGCGGTGCAGACGAAAGTCATCGCCGTGCCGAGCAAGCAGTTCGTCGTCGCGACCTCGCCCGACGGGCACGTCGCGGTCCAGTACAACTCGCCCGCCGGTTCGGGCTATCCGCTGGTGCAGGTCTACGACAACACCGCCGCACGGAACCCCGTCGGCGGCCCGATTCCGTACAACAACACCACCGACGCCGGAACGTGCTCGAACTACGTCTACGGCAGCATCGGCGCGCCGATCGTGCGCTCGTTGACGTGGCTGTCGAACTCGAAGCTGATGGTGGCGCTGGAAGACACCAACGCCGGCTTCACCGCCCAAAACGGCTTGCACATCTACGACATCACCAACCTGACCGTCCCGACGGGCTACGACGACAAGAACTGCGCGGCGTATAGCGCCGCGCCGACTCAAACGTCGTCGACGCAGATCACCAACAGGCCGCTCGGGACGGCGTTCAAGCCTTAACGAAAGCAGAGGATCAATGGCCTCACCTTATGTCGGCGAGATTCGAATGTTCGCTGGGAGCTTCCCACCACAGGGGTGGATGACGTGCGACGGCCAGATACTCCCGATCTCGGAATACGAAACGCTCTTCAACCTGATCGGAACGACGTACGGAGGGGACGGTCAAAGCACGTTTGCCCTGCCGAACCTCGCCGCGCAGGTTCCGCTCCACATGGGCAACAACGGCATCTCCACCTACACCTTGGCCCAGACCGGAGGCACCCCGAGCGTCACGCTGACGACGAATCAGATGCCGTCCCACACTCATCCGATCGTCGCGGACAACAACGGGGCGACGGCGGTCAGTCCCTCGAGCGCATACTATGCGGCGTCGACGCCGAAGCTGCTGTACACCGTTCCGAACAGCCCGGCGAATCCCGATTCGCCGACATGGCGCAACTTCAACGCCGGATTTCTTCCGTCCCAAGGCGGAAGCCAGCCGCACGAAAACATGCAGCCGTACTTGGCGATTACGTTCATCATATCGCTGTTCGGCATTTACCCGAGCCCGACGTAGAGGTTAGAGATGTCGAGTCCATTCCTAGCAGAGATCCGCATCTTTCCGTTCAACTTCGCCCCGAAGGGCTGGGCGTTCTGCGACGGGCAGCTCATGCCGATCTCCCAAAACACGGCTCTCTTCTCGCTCCTCGGCACGTTTTACGGCGGCGACGGCAAGAGCAATTTCGCGCTGCCGAACCTGCAGGGCAACGTGGCGATCCACACGACCCAGTACAGCGGTAACTCACCGTTCGGCCAATTCTACCTCGGGCAGACGGGTGGCGTGGACTACGTCACGCTCCTCACGAGCGAGATGCCGGCACACACGCACACGGCGCAGGCCGACTTCGACAACAACAACGCTACGGCGAGTTCGCCGAGCGGTGCTGTGCCGGTGAACGCGACGCCGATCCACACCTTCTCGAACCCGAGCGGGCAGACGCCGCAAATCGCCTCCATGAACCCGGCCATGATCAGCGTCGCAGGCGGCAGCCAGCCGCACAACAACATGATGCCTTATTTGACGCTCAACTACTGCATCGCACTTCAGGGAATCTTCCCGGCGCGCCCGTAGGCGCCGGGACGACGATACGCTAGGAGCAACGATTCGATGTCTGAACCATTCCTCTCCGAGATCAGGATCATGTCGTTCAACTTCGCTCCCAAAGGGTGGGCGCTGTGCAACGGCCAGCTGTTGCCGATCAACCAAAACCAGGCTCTCTTCTCGCTGCTCGGCACGACTTACGGCGGCGACGGGCGTGTGAACTTCGCGCTTCCCAACCTTCAGGGACGCGTCGCGATGCACATGGGCGGCGGTCATACGCTCGGTGAGCGCGGCGGTGAAGAGGCGCACACCGTGATCCAGAGCGAGATGCCCGCGCACATCCATCCCGCGCAGGCCGACATCAAGCAAGGCGATGCGAACACCGGAAACCCTGGGAACGCCTATCCGGCATACACCACGGGGAACCCGATGTACTCGAACGGCAGCAACAACATGGTGGCGATGTATCCCCAAATGGTCTTGAACACCGGCGGCAGCCAGCCGCACGAGAACCGCCAGCAGTTTCTGTGCCTGAACTTCTGCATCGCCCTGCAAGGGATCTTCCCGAGTCAGAACTAGTCTGCGACAGCCCTTTCTGACCTACACCGAAAAGGACAATTACATTGAAGCGCGCCCCGTTTCTCGGGGCCGCCGGAGCGGCGTTGCTCGCAGGCTGCGGCGGTTCCCACGTGATGCGAGCGCTTCCGGGTGTCGCGCCTTCGAACATCAGTCACTCTTCGCAGCCCGCTCTTAGCGGGCGACTCGAACCACAAGCCGCGGACCCAATCCCGGACAACGTCCTCAACAACCCCATCATGGGTGAAGCTCGGCGTTTCGACGGCGCCGTCGCGCCCCATGGCTGGATGCTCGCTCAAGGACAAGCGCTGGACATTGCGCAGAACCGGCACCTCTTCTCCATCCTCGGCGTGAGCGCCGGCGGCGACCGCCGCACGACGTTCAAGCTGCCCGCGCCACGATTCGGGTTGATCGTGGCGACCGCGGGGTTGTTCCCCACCAGCCCCGAGGCGCTCGCTCAATCGAGCCGCCGCACCACGCTCGCAGCGTCGCTCGGCCCGAACGCGCGTCCCGGCCCCGTTCGAGCAAAGAACACCAAGCGAGAGGAGGCGCTGCTCGCCGAGCGCCGGCTGCGGCCTTCGGCGATTCGCGTCAGCTCCGCCTCACCGATTCCGCTCTCGCGCGAGCTCCGCGGGCGGATACAGCAGGCCGAGGGCGACGCGCGCTCAGCCGTTTTCGGAGCGCTGACGACAGAGAACCAAGCTCGGCTCGAATCCGCCGTCCGCAGTGCCGTTGCCGGAGAAGTTTCCGTCTCGGACGCGGTCCGCGCGATGATCGCGGTGCTCAGCCGGACGGAAGCCGAAACGGTCGTCAGAGCGAATGACGCGCTGATACACCCCTTCAACGACCGATGGGCCGGAGAGCCGGAGCAAGATTTGCAGCTGGAAGCCGCTACCTTCCTCATCTCGATCATGATCACGCGCGAACAGGCGCATACGATCTACCTGCGCGAACGCGCCACCGAACGCTGAGCGTGGGCAAGATCGTCAACTTCCACCTCCCGGCCGACGACGTGGAGCGGGCCGCGACGTTCTACCGGGAGGTGTTCGGGTGGAACTTCGTACCGCATCCCGATTCGCCGGTTCCGTACCTGGTGCACGAGCCGACCGAGGACTCGGGGTCCGGCATTCCGGCCGCAATCACCCAGCGCCAAGAGATCATCAAGGCGCCGGTGCCGACCATCGAGGTCGAGCACATCGACCAAGCGATGGTGAACGTCGCGATGAACGGCGGCCAGCAGGCGCGCGTTCAGGACATCCCCGGGCTGGGGCGCTTCGGTTATGCGATCGACTCCGAAGGGAACGTGATCGCGCTGCTCCAGCGCGCCCCGTGAGCGCCTAGGCGAGAGCTCGCCTGCCCGCAGTAGCGGGCGCCCTACCCGATTTTGTGTATGTCGGGGGTTGCCTTCCGGATCGTAGCGTGTATCCGGGAGGAACCCTTGATGAAGAAATTTGCGGCCCTAGCCGCCCTCGGAGTGCTCGCGACCGCCTGCTCGCACGGCGGCGCCGCCTTGCCGCCGGCCGGACCGGCCGGCCTCGCGCCCGGCAGCAGCGGCGCGCCCAGCACGATGGGTGCTCGAACCCTGCGCCCGAAATCGATCACCGCGCCGGCCGGCTGGGCGGCGACCGCGACCGGCGCGCTCGCGCTGGCGAACGCGAGCGACCTCGGCCAGCTCGACCGCGGCAAGACCGTAGAGGTCACGCTCGCCCTGCAGATGCGCAACGCCGACGCGGTCAAGTCTGCGATCGCCTCGGGACAGCGCATGTCGCGCGACGCCTTCGTCGCGCAGTACGCGCCCTCGTCGAGCCAAGTGTCGGCGGCCGTCGGCTACCTGCAAAGCCAGGGCTTCAGCAACGTTCAGGCAGCGCCGAACAACATGCTGGTCACGGCGAGCGCGGGCGCCGCGACAGTCGAGAAAGCGTTCAACACCTCGCTGCACGCGTTCAGCGTCAACGGGAAGAGCTATTTCTCGAACACGCAGCCGGCGTACGTCCCCACCTCGCTCGGTGGCAACGTCGTCGCCGTGCTCGGGCTGACCAACTTCCCGGGATTGCAGGTCCATCCGACCACGCGCCCGATCTCCGGTGCGCAGCCCTCCGTCTTCGACGGCAACGGAAACCCGCAGACGACCGCGTGCACGAAGAACGTCAACACGACCACCGGCACGCCGGTCTGCCCGCGCTTCTACGATCCAGCTGCGTTCAGCATCGCGTATGACGTCGCCGGTACCCCGCCCGCTACGAACACGCAGCTCGCGATCTTCACCGAAGGCGACGTCGGCACGGCGATCAGCGATTTTCGCTCGAACGAGACGAACTTCGGGATGCCGTACGTCGGCATCAACGTGCTGCATGTCGGGACGCCGTCCGCCGACACGTCGGGGAACACCGAGTGGACGCTCGACATGACGTATTCGTCCGGCATGGCGTACAACCTCAGCCAGATCGACCTCTACAACGCGCCCTCACTCTCGTTCACCGATTTGGTGCGCGCGATCAACCGCTGGGCGAGCGACGACATCGCGCCCGTTATGAACGCGTCGGTCGGCGGCTGCGAGGTCTTCCCGTACGAGAGCGGCGACATGCTCGCCGGCGACATGGTGCTCGTCGAAGCGGCCGCGCAAGGACAGACGCTCTTCGCCTCGACCGGCGACACCGGCGCGTACTGCGGCGCGGCGGGCGTTCCGCCGAACGGCGGCGTCGGCGGCGCCCCGCTGATCGAGTGGCCCGCGGCATCGCCCTACGCGGTCGCGGTCGGCGGCACCGATCTGTTCAGCAACGTCGACGGCACGTACCTCGGCGAAGACGCGTGGCAGTCGGGCGGCGGCGGCTTGAGCCAGTTCGAGTACTCGCCGTACTGGGAGAGCCCCGCGCAGCCGGTCGGCACGACGCCGGCAGGCTTGACGTTCCGCGGCGCGCCCGACATCGCGTACGACGCGGGAATCGAGACCGGCGCGCTGCTGTGGCAGGGCGGCACGGAGTACATCACCGGCGGAACGAGCCTCGCATCGCCGATGGCCGCAGGCGTCTACGCGCGCATGCAGAGCGCGCACGGCAACGCGCTCGGCTTCGCTGCGCCGCTGCTCTACCGCGTCTTCGGCAACAGCACCCCGCAGCAGATTGCCGGACCGCCGGAGACTGAGTTGATCGGACCGTTCCACGACATCTTGCAAGGGACCAACGGCCTCTACACCGCGCTGCCCAAGTACGATTACACGACCGGACTCGGCAGCATCGACGTCGCGCGCCTCAGCGCGGCACTGCACTAAGGAGCGACGAAGATGAAACGCCTTCTGGCACTCGCACTCACCACCGGGCTCGCGACGGCGTCGTGCTCCGGCGGCGGCATAAGCCACCTCCTCCCAGGCACAAGCAGCCCCGGAGCGCGCGCCGCGCGCGTCGCACCGAGCGACGCGATCGTCGCGCCGGCCGGTTGGGCGGCGACCGCGACGCGCGGCGCGACGATTCCGAGCGGAGCCGATCGCGGCGCGCTCGCGCCGACGACCCCGCTGACGGTGCGCGTCGCGCTCAACCTGCACAACGAAGACTCGCTCAAGTCCTTGATCGCGGCGCGCCAGAAGATCTCGGCGGCGCAGTTCGCAGCGCAGTTCGGCCCCGCGCCGAGCGAGGTGCAGTCCGTCGTCACGTACTTGCGCAGCCAAGGCTTCACCAACGTGCAGACGAGCGCGCAGCTCGTCAGCGCGGACGGCACCGCGGCGCAAGCCGCCAAAGCGTTCAACACGACGCTGGAATCGTTCTCGCTCGGCGGCGCGAACGTGTACGTCAACACGCAGCCGGCATTCGTTCCGACCTCGCTCGGCAACGTGGTGAGCGCCGTGCTCGGGCTGAACAACGCGGCCCGGATGGCGGTCCACCCCGTCCAGCGCACGAACACGCAGTGTTTCCCCGGACAGGCGAGCGCACCGTGTCTGCCGCTCTTCGACTCCGCGGGCGTTCAAAAGTACTACGACGTCGGCTCGACGCCCACCGCGTCGTCGACGACGATCGCGGTGATCTCCGAAGGCGACGTCTCGGCGGTCGTCAGCGATCTGCGCATGGCGGAAGCGGCGCAGAGCCTGCCGCAAGTTCCGGTGACGGTCGTGCACGTCGGACTCTCGACGCCGGACACTTCCGGGGGCGGCGAATGGGATCTCGACACGCAGAGCTCGACTGGGATGGCGGGCAACGTCTCGATGCTCTACATCTACGCGACCTCGTCGCTGACCGACTCCGACATCGCGAACGACTACAGCCGCTGGGTCGGCGACGACCTCGCGCAGCTCGGCAACTCCTCGTTCGGCGAGTGCGAGTACCAAGCGTTCCTCGACGGCGCGCTGAAGGTCGACGATCACCTCTTCATGCAAGCCGCAGCACAAGGGCAGACGATGTTCGCCTCGACCGGCGACACCGGCTCGGCGTGCGCGCTCGCACCGACGAACGGCGCGCCGGGCTCGGGCCCGCCGATGGTTTCGTATCCCGCCGCCTCGCCGTACGTGGTCGGCGTGGGCGGGACGAGCGCGGTCGCGAACAACGACGGCAGCTACGCCGGCGAGACCGCGTGGAACGCCGGCGGCGGCGGGATCAGCCAGTTCGAGAACTCGACCTCGTGGCAGCAAGCGGTCACGCCGAACAGCACCGGGCTCGCCGCGACGAACCTGCGCGGCCTCCCCGACATCGCGATGGCGGCCGATCCGAACCTGGGCGGCTACAACGTGTACGGCGCGAACGTCCCGGGGATTGGCGCGTGCCCGAGTGGTTGCGGCATCGGGGGAACGAGCGAAGCGTCGCCGCTCGCGATGGGCTCGTATGCGCGACTCCTGACCGCGCACCCGGCGCTCGGCTTTGCAGCGCCGCAGCTCTACCGGAACTACATCGAAACGAACGCGGCCGCCACGACGGTCACGGGACCGCCCCCGACGCAGGCGTACGGTGGGTTCCACGATGAGATCACCGGCGGCAACGGTGCCTACACCGCGCTGCCCGGCTACGACTACACGACCGGGCTCGGTTCGCTCGACCTCTCGCTGATGAATGCGCAAATCGGAACGTAAACGTCAGCCTGGCCCCGTCGAAGGGGCGCTACCCTGCTCGTGAGGCGGGTCATATCCCCAAATCGGGGGTGGCCCGCCTTGCGGCTCCTCGGGAATTTGAAAGATGATGCGCCGACGACGTCTGCTCTTGGTCGCGACCGGCGCCGTGGCTCTCGCAGCCATCGGCGTCGTGAGCGCGCACGACCAGCTCGCGGGCGCCGGCATCCGCGCCGCGGTCGGAGCGCTCGGGTACGACTTCAGCGCGCAGAGCACGCACGTCACACGGAATAGCTTGGCCGTCGTCGCGCCGGTCGTGCGCAACCGCCAAGGCGAGCCGGTGCTCAGCGCGGACCGGCTGGACGTTCAGTTCTCGCTGCGCGACTTGCTGCCGGGCGGGAAACGCCGCTTCGGGCTGCGCGCGATCGACGTGCAGCGCCCGCTGCTTACGCTCATCCATCACGCCGACGGCACGTACAACGTCGCGCTGCCCGGCGGAAGCGGGCCGCCGCCGCGGCCCGACAACACGCCGCTCGACGTGCGCGTGCGGGTGCGCGACGGGCGGATCGCGCTAATCGACCGCTTCGTGGTGCCGAACCACGAGCGGCGCGAGTCGGTGAACGGGGTGAACGTCGACGCGGTTCTCGCGCCGACCGATCCGGCGTACTATCGCGTCGACGGCGTGCTGCAGGACGGCGCGCGCAGTTACCCCATCAGCGGGCGCGCGCGGTTCGACCACAAGCGCGGCTTCGCGTCGCAGCACTGGCACGCGGATGAGCTGCCGGTCGGGCCGCTGGTGAACTTCGCGATGGCGACGCACGCCGTGCACGTCGTCGACGGGCGGCTGCAGAACGTCGACGCGCGCATCTACGGCTTCATCGCGGACGACGGCACGACGAGCACGCACGCCGGCGCGGTCGCCGACTTGGTGGACGGAAAGATTTTCGCGGCGCAGCTGCGCGTTCCGATCGGCGACGCGCACGGCCGCTTGTACGTCTACGACGACGGCGTGACGACGGGCGGGATCGTCGCGACGCTCGCCGGCGTCCCGCTGCACCTGGCCGGCGGCGTCTACGGTCTCGCGCACCCGCAGATGCGGTTCCTCATCGACGGGCGTGGACCGCTCCAGCAATTGCGCACGATCTCCGAGCAGTCGGCGCGGCGCCCGCTCTCGGGCGACGTGGCGTTCCAGCTGCGTGCCGACGGGCCGATCGACAAGCCGGTCGTGCGCGGCTCCTTCTTCTCACCGCGGCTCGCGTACGGCGGGTACGGGCTTACGCGCGCCGCCGGCACCGTCGCGTTCTCCGGCGAAGATTTCCAGGTCCTCGGCATCGAGGCGCGCTACGGGCCGCTCGCATTGCGCGCGCACGGCGAGCTGATCCTCGGCAAGCAAGTCGACACCGATATGCTCGCGACGGTCGACGGCCCCGGCGACGCGCTGCCGTACGGCGCCGCGGTGCTGCCGCACGCGCGCGTGCACGCGTTGGTGCACCTGACCGGCACCGCGGAGAAGCTCGCGGCGCTCGGTGCGGTCGCGGCGCAGGCACCGCACGGCACGCTGGACACGACGTTCGCGCTCGATCCCGACGGCACCGGAACGGTCGGCCCGCTCGCGCTCGCGCGCGCCGACGGCGCGTCGGTGTATGCGCGGGTCGCGTTCGACCGGCCGAACAACGCGGTCGACGGGATCGTCAGCGCGCGCCGCTTCGCGCTGTTGCCGGCGCGCGCGGTACGGCTGCCCGGCTTCAACGGGGCGGCGCTGCCGCCGGTTTCGGGGACGCTCGACGCGGACCTCGCGGGTTACCTGCGCGGCTCGAACGTCGCGGAAGCGGCCGGCGACGTTCATTTGCGCCGCGCCGGCGTGGCGGGGATCGCGATCGGCGACGCCGACGCGCACCTCGGCACGACGAGCGAAGGCGTCGCGTTGAACGGCGTCAGCGTGCGCGGACCGCTCGGCGAGCTGCGCGGCGAGGGCGCGTACGCGACGGCGAACGGCCTCTTCGCATTGCGCGCGCGGCTGCGCAGCAGCGTCGAGCGGCTGGCATCGGTGCTGCACGGCGCGCGCGGGAGCGGCGGCATCGACGCGCAGCTGCGCGTCGTCGCGCGCAACGGCCGCGGCGTGCTGCAGATCGCCGATGCGCGCTTCGCCGGCGCACGCCTTCAAGGCGTCGCGCTGCAGCACGCCGAGGCGACCGTCGCGTTGCGCAACAACGCGATCGACGTTCCGGCGGCGCGGATCGACGCCGCCGGCGGTTCGGTCGTCGGCGCGGGCAGCTTCGGGAACGGCGGCAGCGTGCGGCTGAGCGCGAGCGGAATCGACGCTTCGGCGTTCCGCGGCGCGGGGCTTCCGCTCTCCGGGGGGCGGCTCGCCGCCGTCGGCGTCGTGAGCGGGACGCAGCGCGATCCGCGCGCGCAAGCCGTCGTCGCGCTCGCGGGCGCGAGCTACGGCGGCGCGCCGCTCGCCGCGACCGCCTCGGGCGCATACGCCGGCGGAACGCTCGCGCTCGACCGCGCGAACGTCGCCTACGACGGCGCGGTCGCCGATGCGAGCGGTTCCATTTCGAACCTCGCCGGCGCGGCCCCACTCCTTGATTTGAACGGTCACGTGCGCGGTGCCGACGTCGCGGCGTTCTCGCGCCGGCTCGGCGTGAAGCTGCCGTATCCGGACGCGGCGGTCGACGCCGACCTGCGCGTGCGCGGCGCGCTGAGCGACCCGTCGATCGGCGGCGCGGCGCGCATCGCGGCCGGCTCGATCAACGGGCTCGCGTTCCACGACGTCGTGCTTCCGCTCAGCGGCGATCTCGCGGCGGTCGCCGTGCGCGGCGGGAGCGCGACGGTCGGCTCGACGACACTGCACTTCGATGCGCTCGCCTCGCGCGGCGGCGCGCGCGGCTCGGTGCGCTCCGACCGCGCGGACTTGGCCGATTTCAACGACTACTTCGACTCCGCCGAAACCCTCGCCGGGCGTGGGCGGCTCGCGATCGCGTTCGCCGCCGGCGGTTCGTCGCTGGCGACCTCCGGCGACGTCGCGCTCGCGGGCGTGCGCTATTTCCGGCTGCCGATCGGCGACGTCGGCGCGCGCTGGTCCTCGCACGGCCGCACGATCGCCGCGAGCGCCGACGTCGGCGGACCGCACGGGCGCTTGAGCGCGCGCGGCTCGGCGACCGTTCCGGCGCGCGATCCGCTCGCGCACCTCGTTGCGAGCGCGATCGACACGCAGGCGACGATCGCCGGGCTCGATCTCACGACCTGGCTCCCCGCGCTCGGCGTCATCGCGCCGGTCACCGGCCGCGTCGACGGGGCGGTGCGCGTGCGCGGCACGGCGCCTCAGCTCGCGTTCTCCGGGAACGCTGCACTGCACGACGGCAACGTCGGACGCCTTCCGATTCGCCGGCTCGAGCTCGCTGCCAATGAAGACCGCGGCCGCACCCGGATCGCGCGCGCGCGGCTGGAAGCGCTGAACCTCGTCGCCGAGGGCAGCGGCTCGTTCGGTTTGCGCGCCGGCGATCCGGTGCAGCTCGCGTTGCACGCCGTCTCGCCCGACGTCGGCACGTTCGCGACGCGCGCGACCGGCACGCTGGTCGACGCGGCGGGCGCGCTCGACACGACGCTGACAATCTCCGGCACGCGCGGCAAGCCGATCGTGCACGGACTGCTCGACGTCGACAACCCGCGCTACGAGCGGACGAACGCGCGCCATGCGCATGCCGACCTCGCGTACGGCAACGGCCGGCTGAACGTGCGCGACGCCTCGCTCGATTTGATCGCCGGGCGGCTCGCGCTCAGCGGCAGCGTTCCGGCTACGCTGACGCCGCCGTTCGTCGACCGCCGCAACGCCCCGATTACGGCGCGGCTGGTCGCGAGCAACGTCGACCTCGGCCAGTTCGCGCAGCTCTTGCCGAAGGACACGAAAGCCGGCGGGATCGTGAACGGCGACGTCGCGGTCGCCGGAACGCTGCGCGTTCCGCGGCTCAGCGGGAGCGTCGCGCTCGCGAAGGCGACCTTCGTCTCGTCGCAGCTCGCCTCGGAGCTGCGCAACGGAACGCTGCAGCTCGCGCTCGCCGGACGGACCGCGCGCATCACGGCGCTGCATGCGGACATCGGTGGCGGCGCGGTCGACGGGAGCGGCATGCTGCGCGCCGGCGATCTGCGCGGGCTGCCCGGGTCGCTCGCGTTCAATCTCGACACGCGCGAGAAGAACGTCGGGATCGACATGCCCAAGCTCTTCCGCGGCAAGCTGAACGGCGCGCTCTCGGTGAGCCGCAGCAACGGTGCGCCGATCCTGCTCGCGGGCGATCTGGCGATCTCGCACGCGCGCGTTCCGCTGAGCGCGCTGCTGCCGTCGTCGTCCGGCCCCTCGAACGCGGCGCCGCTTCCGGTCGCCTTCGCATTGAACGTCGCTGCGACGAGCGACGACCGGCTCCAAGGACCGGCAGTCGACGTCGGCGCGAAAGGCGCCGTGCAGGTGAGCGGAACGCTCGCGCATCCCGCGCTCAGCGGCGACTTCGCCTCGACCGACGGAACGCTGAGCTTCTACCGCACCTTCGTGCTGCAGAGCGCGCAGGTCGCGTTCGACCCGGCGAGCGGGATCATCCCGAGCGTCGACGCGACCGCGACGACGCACGTCCCCGACCCGGCGACCGACGTGCTGCTGCACGTGCACGGGCCGGCGACCGGCTTGTCGATCGACTTCGCCTCGAATCCCGATTACGACCGTTCGCAGATCCTCGGGCTGCTGGTCGGCGCGCAAGGCCTCGGTGCGGTCGCCGGCGTCGCGCGCACGACGCCGCCCGCGAGCGACAACGGCAACGCGATTCAGAATCTCGCCGTCGGCTACGTCGACCAGCGCTTCACGCAGTCGCTGTTCGAGCCGTTCTCCGCCTCGCTCGGCAGCGCGCTCGGCTTTTCGACGTTCAGCTTCAACGCCGGCCTCACCGGCGGGTTCTCGGCGAGCGCGAGCCGCCAGCTCGGCAAGAACCTCCAAGCGTCGTTCTCCGAGGCGGAGGGCTCGCAAGGAAACCAGCAAGCGCTCGCGCTCGCGATGAGCTTCTCGAACGCGGCTTCGATGCAGCTGACGATCTTCAACGCGGGCAGCAGCGCGCGCACGTTCGGGCTGTCGAACCCCTTGACGCCGACCGGCCCGACGAACTATCAGCTCCAGGCGCTGGCGCCCACGCCCGGCACGAGCGGTTACGTCTTCACCTTCCAGCGCCGCTATCCCTAAGATCCTCGTCGGGACGAGCGGCTGGACCTACCGCGACTGGCGCGGGCGCTTCTACCCGCAGAAGCTGCCGCAGCGCGAGTGGCTCGCGTACTACACGACGATCTTCCCGACCGTCGAGCTGAACGTCACGACGTACCGGCTCCCGAAGGAGAACGATCTCGCGCGATGGGCGAACGTGCCGCCCGGCTTCGTCTACACGGTGAAGCTCAGCCGGCTGATCACGCACCGCAAGCGTCCGGCCGAAAA
>JAFAKB010000104.1 GCA_019235885.1 Candidatus Eremiobacterota bacterium
TTCCCGCGCGGGCGCGTTGTCGAAGTCTTCGGGCCGGAGTCGTCGGGCAAAACCACGATCACGCTGCAGGTGATTGCCGAGGCGCAGAAGGCCGGAGGCATGGCCGCGTTCGTCGATGCCGAGCACGCGCTAGATCCGTCGTATGCCACAAAGTTGGGTGTGAATGTGGACGATCTGTTGGTGTCGCAGCCCGACTACGGCGAGCAGGCGCTCGAGATCACGGAAAAGCTTGTGCAGTCGAATGCCATTGACGTGCTGGTGGTCGACTCGGTGGCGGCGCTGGTGCCCAAGGCCGAACTCGATGGCGAGATGGGCGACTCGCACATGGGCCTGCAGGCGCGGCTGATGTCGCAGGCGCTGCGCAAGCTCACCTCTTCGATCTCGCGCTCGAAGTGCGTGATGATCTTCATCAACCAGCTGCGCGAGAAGATCGGCGTGATGTTCGGCTCCCCCGAGACGACCTCGGGCGGGCGCGCGCTGAAGTTCTACGCCTCGGTCCGGCTCGACGTGCGCAAGCTGGAGCAGATCAAGGTCGGCCAGGACGTCGTCGGCACCCGCACCCGCGTCAAGGTGGTGAAGAACAAGGTCGCGCCGCCCTTCCGGCAGGCCGAGTTCGACATCACCTACGGCAAAGGGATCTCGAAGATGGGCTCGATCATCGACGTCGCCCTCGAGCGCAACATCATCGGGAAGTCGGGCTCGTGGTACACCTACGGCGAGCAGCGCATCGGCCAAGGCCGCGAGAACGCCAAAGCGTTCCTCGAGGAGCACACCGACGTCGCCGACGAGATCTCCGCGAAGATCCGCGAAGCGCTCAAAGCCGCCGTCTCGACGAACGGCATCGCCAAACCGGTCGGCGCCGCCGCCGGCGACGACGACTAACCGGCGTCGGTGGCGACCACCGCTCGGGTGGCGGCGCTGCGTCTCCTGGCGCAGCGCCGTCTCACCGAGTCGCAGCTGCACGCAAGGCTGGCGCGGAAAGGCTTCGACGACGAGGCTGCCGCGGCGGCGGTCGCCTCGTGCAAGCGCGACCGGCTGCTCGACGACGACCTCTACGCGGCGCTCTACGTCGAGACGAAGCGCGCCGCGGTCGGCGACTCGCGGCTCGTCGCCGAGCTGGTGAAGCGCGGGATCGACCGCGACGCCGCGCGCGAGCGCGTCGCCGCGGCCGGCGAGCCAGAGTCCGAGCGAATCGGCGCGGCGTACGAGCGCCTCCGGCGCGCGAGTCCCGCGCTGTCGTATCAGTCCGCGGCGCGCAAGCTGGAGCGGCTCGGATTCCCGGCCTCATTGATCTACCGGTTCCTGCGCGAGCGCGCCGGCGCCGAGCTCGGCGAGGCCCTCGATATGTCGTCCTGAGCGTGTCGAAGGGCTGAGCGAGGAATGCTCGTCCTGCGTATGGTATGAGCGTAACCGATGCGATTCTCGATCGTTCGCGCGGCGCTATGCACGCTCGCGGCCCTCGTGTTGCTCGCGCCTCGAACCGCAGTTGCGATCGAGCTCGACGCCGTCTCCAAGGCGGCCGCCGGCTACACCGTCTCCGACCCGAAACTTACGGAGATGTACCGCAAGGCGCTGCTCAACACGAACGACCAGGTCACCATCGCCTCCGACGGGACGACGTACGTGAAGACGGGCGACATCCCGGCGGAATGGCTGCGCGACGCCAGTGTCCAGGTGCGCCCGTACCTGTTCTTCGCCAAAGGCGACATGCAGGTCGACTCACTGCTCCGCGGCGCGATAGCGCGAATGGGAAAATACCTTCAGGTCGATCCGTACGCGAACGCCTTTCAGCTGAACTACCGCGTATGGGAGGAGAAGTTCGAGCTCGACTCGCTTGCGTATCCGATCACGCTGGCCTGGACGTACTGGAAGCAGACCGGGGACTCGTCGATCTTCACCGGCGATCTCTCGCTCGGCTTCGACAAGGCGCTCGACACGATGGAGCGCGAGCAAGACCACCCGCGCAACTCGAAGTACACCCACGCGCAGCTCCCGAACGGCGGCAAAGGAAATCCCGTCGCGTATACGGGGATGATCTGGACCGGCTTCCGCCCTTCGGACGACGCGTGCTCGTACAACTATTTGATCCCGTCCGAGATGATGGCCGTCGTAGCGCTCGGCGACCTCGAGGAGATCGAGCGGACGGTGTACCACAACGTCATCAAGGCAGAGCGCGCGAAGGCGCTGCGCGACGAGGTCCAGACCGGAATCCAGACGTACGGTTTGGTCTTCACCGCGAAGTACGGTTATATCTATGCCTACGAAGTTGACGGCCGCGGGAACGCGCTGCTCATCGACGATGCCAACGTACCTTCTCTCCTGTCGGCGCCGTACATCGGCTACGGCAAGACGAATTCGTACGTTTACGCGAACACGCGGCGCTATCTCTTGTCGAAAGACAACCCGACGTATTACGTCGGCAAGGTTGCGCGCGGAATCGGCTCGCAGCACACCAGCGACAACCGCGTTTGGCCGATCGCGATGCTGATGCAAGGCTTCACGGCGACGACGGATCAAGAGCGCAAGGAGGTACTGTCCCAGCTGCTCGCGTCGGACCCCGGCGACCACCTGCTCCACGAGTCGTTCGATCCGAACGATCCGACGAATTTCACCCGCAAGGACTTCGGCTGGCCGAACGCGCTCTTCAGCGAGTACGTCATGACGGAGTTCGAAGGCGTCCCGCCGCTCCCCGTCGGATCGACCACGGACCTGGACTTCCGCGGAGACTGACGAAGCCTCCGAAATGTTGTTGAGCGCGCCCTCGGGGAATCGCGCCGTGCGGTCATCGTGAGCGCGCTGTTTTCGTGGGGGCCCCACGCGGAGCGTGGGGGGCGCGGAGCCGGGGGCGGAGCGCCTTTAGACGTTTGCGTCGGCATCCAATGGGGCGACGAAGGCAAAGGCCGCGTCGTCGATCTCCTCGCGCGCGACTACCACGTGATCGCGCGGTTCGGCGGGGGCGACAACGCGGGGCACTCGATCGAGGTCGGCGAGACGAAGCTGGCGCTGCACGTCGTGCCGTCGGGCGTCCTGGTCGAGGGGACGACGCTGCTGATCGGCGCGGGGACCGTCGTCTCGCTGCGCGGGTTCGTCGACGAGATCGACATGCTCGCGCGGCTCGGCGTCGACGTCTCGCGGGTCGTGATCTCCTCGCGCGCGCACGTCGTCTTTCCGTATCACGCCGCGCTCGACCGGCTCTCCGAGAAGCAGCGCGGCGGCGGGGCGATCGGGACGACCGGCCGCGGGATCGGCCCGGCGTACGTCGACCGGGTCGGGCGGATGGGGATCACGTTCGGCGACCTCGCGCGGCCGGAAGCGCTCGCGACGAAGATACGCCACACGCTGCTCGCGCGCGCGCCGCTGTTCGTCGGCGCGGAGGACGTGCCGCGCGAGGAGGACGTCGTCGGCGAGGCGCTCGCGCTCGCCGAGCGGATCGTTTCGCACGTCGTCGACGACGTCGCGCTGCTGCACGACGCGATGCGCCGCGGCGAGCGCGTCCTCGCCGAGGGCGCGCAGGGGACGATGCTCGACGTGACCTTCGGGACGTATCCGTACGTGACGAGTTCGCACACCGTCGCGGGCGGCGCGTGCACCGGGCTCGGGATCGGGCCGACCGCGGTCGGCCGCGTGCTCGGCGTCGCGAAGGCGTACTGCACGCGCGTCGGCGGCGGGCCGTTCCCCTCGGAGCTGCTCGACGAGCGCGGCGAGCGGCTGCGCG
>JAFAKB010000105.1 GCA_019235885.1 Candidatus Eremiobacterota bacterium
GCGTGGACGCCGTCGTGGACGTTGAAGCGCTCGAGGACCTGTTGGGCGGCGGCGTAGGGGTCGAGGTCGGCGGAGAGCTCGCCGATCGCGGTTTCGATGCGGCCTTCGAGCGTGCCGAGCGCGAGCTGGCGGACGCGGTGCGCGAAGGCCTCGCGGCGCTTGCGCTCGATCGCGCCGGTCTCGCGCAGCCACGCGTCGTGCTGCACGATCGCGTCCCAGAGCTTGTCGATGCCCTTCCCTTCGATGGCTTGCGTGCTCACCAGCTTCGGGACCCAGCCCTCGAAGCTGAGCATCTCCATCATCGAGCGGATCTCGCGCTGGAGCTGGAGCGCCATCGGGTGATCGCTCTTGTTCACCACGAACACGTCGGCGATCTCGAGCACGCCGGCCTTGAGCACTTGCACCGAGTCGCCGCTCCCGGGCTGCAGCGCGACGAGCGTCGTGTCGGCGACCTCGGCGATCTCGATCTCCGACTGGCCGACGCCGACCGTCTCGATCAGCACGACGTCCTTGCCGAAGGCATCCATCAGCGAGACCGCGTCGGCGGTCGCGCCGGCGAGCCCGCCGAGATGCCCGCGCGAGGCCATCGAGCGAATAAAGACGTCGGGATCGACGAAGTGCTCGGCGAGCCGGATGCGGTCGCCGAGCAGCGCGCCGTGCGAGAACGGCGAGCTCGGATCGACCGAGATCACGCCGACCGTCTTTTCTTGCCTGCGCAGGTGCGCGACGAGCGCCGAGGTGAGCGTCGACTTGCCGACGCCGGGCGGTCCGGTCAGGCCGACCGTCAGCGCGCGCCCGGTCAGCGGGTAGAGCGCGCGGATCAGCTCCGCGCCGCGGCCCGATTCGCAGCGCGAGATCGCACGCGCGAGCGCGCGCGGATCGCCGGCGCGAAACGCGTCCAGCAGCTCGCTGTGCGCGGCCGGAGAGCTCATCGCGCCCGGCGTTCACGCCGCCGCGGCGCGGTTCCCGTTAGGCCGACTTCTGTTCGGCGACGCGCTCAACGGCGTCAGCCAGCTCGTCGACGGCGTGCTCGAGGTTGTTGAACTTCGCCGCGATCTTGCGCTGGTCGATGCGCCCCGTCAACGGCTCGGTCACGTCCTGAATGAACGTACGACGGCCGACCCGCGCGCGGACGTCCTCGAGAAGCTCTTTGACGGTGCGTTCATCTTGTTCCATCACTCCGGGCTCAGTCGTACCCCGCGCAGAACAGCAGCCAAACGGTTTAAAGGAAGCCCCTGCCGGGCACCAGGGACTCCTTCACCCCGTCCGCGTACCCGTCGCGGGTGACTTCCTGTGGCTACGTCCGCACCCCGACCATCGCCGGCGAGCGGATCGTCTTCGCGTGCGAGGACGACCTGTGGACGGTCGGCACGGAAGGCGGGATCGCGCGGCGGCTGACCACGACCGAAGGCGAGTGCACGCTGCCGCGCCTCTCGCCCGACGGCAAGCTGCTGGCGTTCGTCGGCCGCGACGAAGGAAACCCGGAACTGTACGTGATGCCGGCCGAGGGCGGCGTTCCGCGGCTGCTCACGCATCTCGGCAGCGAGGTGCTGCACGCGTGCGGCTGGTCGCGCGACGGGCGCTACGTGTACTTCACCACCGACGCCGGCTCGCCGTTCGTCAAGGAGACGCTCGCATTTCGCATCGAGGCGTCCGGCGGCGAACCGGTCGACCTGGGGATCGGGCACGCGATGACGCTCGACGTCGCCGCGAACGGCGCGACGCTGCTCGGCCGCAACGCGATCGATCCGGCGCGCTGGAAGCGGTACCGCGGCGGAACCGCCGGTCACGTGTGGGTCGACGCGCACGGCACCGGCGAGTACGCGCGCATCTGCCGTGAGCTCGACGGCAACTTGGTGTGGCCGCTGTGGCTCGGCGAGCGCGTGCTCTTCCTCTCCGACCACGACGGGATCGGCAACCTGTATTCGGTCTTGCCCGACGGCAGCGACTTGCAACGCCACACCGGCGAGCGCGACTACTACGCGCGCTTTCCGGCGAGCGACGGCAAGCGCGTGGTCTATGCGTGCGGCGGCGAGCTGGTGCTGTTCGACGCGCGGGACGGCAGCGTGCGGCGCGTCCCGGTCGAGATGCCCTCGAACGCGCCGGAAACGGCACGCCGGTTCGTCGACGCGGCCGACCTGCTGGAGACCTGGCGACCCTCGCACGACGGTACCGCGCTAGCGCTCGTCTCGCGCGGCCGCGCCTACACGATGCCGCTGTGGGAAGAAGCGGTCACCGAGCACGGGATCGCCCTTCCTCCGAGCTTGTCGAAGGGTCAGGATGACACCGAAGTGCAGGCCGACGGCGCCGGCGTGCGGCGGCGGTTGCTGACGTTTCTGCACGACGACAAACGGGTCGCGTACGTCGACGACGTCGGCGGCTACGAGCGCATCGTCGTCGCGCCGGTCGACCAGAGCGCGCCGCCGCGCTACGTCACCGGCGCGGACACCGGGATCATGCACCAGCTCGCCGCCTCGCCGGCCGGTGAGCGGCTCGCGTACGCGAACAACCGCAACGAGCTGTGGCTGCTCGAGATCGGCGGCGAGCCGCAGCTGCTCGACCGCAGCGTCGGCGAGCGGATCGACGACCTCGCGTTCTCGCCCGACGGCCGCTGGCTCGCGTACACGTGGTCGCCGAAGGCGCACACGACGATCGTTCGGCTGGCCGACTGCGAGACGCGGCGGATCGTCGATGCGACGAGCGCGCTGCGCGAAGACCGCTCGCCGGCCTGGGATCCGGAAGGGCGGTACTTGTACTTCATCTCCTCGCGCGACTTCCACCCGGTCTACGACGCGCTGCAGTTCGAGCTGAGCTTCCCCGAGGCGTGGCGGCCGTATCTGCTCACGCTGCGCGAGGCTGAGCCGAACCCGTTCGTGCCGAAGCCGGCGCCGCTGCACAAGCACCGCGACGACGACGATGACGACGACGAGAACAAGCCGAAGGTCGAGGTCGTCGTCGAAGCGGAGGGCTTGCCGCAGCGGATGCTGGCGTTTCCGGTCGACGAAGGCGCGTACGACCGGATCGCCGCAGCGAAGGGCCGCGCGATCTTCTCGCGCTTTCCGGTGCGCGGGATTCGTCCCAACGAGCGCGAGCGCGAGGAGTCGGACGGCGAGCTGCAGGCGTACGACTTCGAGGAACAGCGCAGCGCCGTGCTGGCCTTCGAGATCGAGGACTTCACGATGGGCGGCGACGGCCGCACGCTGGTGTACTCGTCGCACGGCAAGCTGCGCGCGCTCGACGCGACCGACGATCTCCCCGAGGAGGGCGAGGAAGAGAAGCCGCCGCAGGAGACCGGCCGGCGCACCGGCTGGCTCGATCTGGGTCGCATCAGCGTGCTGGTCGAGCCGCGCGCCGAGTGGCGGCAGATGCTGCGCGAAGCGTGGCGGCTGCAGCGCGAGAACTTCTGGGATCCGGAGATGTCGGGCATCGACTGGAACGCCGTGTTGCCGCGCTACGAGGCGCTGCTCGAGCGCGTGCGCACGCGCAACGAGCTCTCCGACGTCATCTGGGAGATGCAGGGCGAGCTCGGCACCTCGCACGCCTACGAATTCGGCGGCGACAAGCCGCTTCCGCCGCAGTACAAACGCGGTTTTGTCGGTGCGGATCTGGCGTGGGACGAATCGGCGAAGGCGTACCGCGTCGCCCGCATCTTGCGCGGCGACGCGTGGAACCGCGAAGCCGACTCGCCGCTGGCCGAGCCCGGGGTCAACGTGAAGGAAGGCGATCTGATCGTCGCGGTCGGCGGCCGCCCGCTCGACGCGCGGAACGGTCCGGGCGCGCTGCTCGTCAACCAAGCCGGCAAAGACGTGGTGCTCTCGGTCGTGCGTCCTTCGACGAGCTCAGGACAGGGCGAGGGCACGCCGCGGCGCGTTCTCGTTCGCACGCTGAAGGACGAGCGAATGCTGCGCTACCGCGCGTGGCTCGAGGCGAACCGCGCGCAGGTGCACGCGCGCACCGGCGGACGCGTCGGGTACGTGCACGTTCCAGACATGGGGCCGTGGGGGTTCGCCGAGTTCCACCGCGGCTATTTGACGGAGTTCGACCGCGACGGCTTGATCGTCGACGTGCGATACAACCGCGGCGGCCACGTCAGTGCGCTGCTGCTCGAGAAGCTCGCGCGCAAGCGCGTGGGCTACGACGTCTCGCGCTGGACGCCGCCGTTCCCATATCCCGAAGAGTCGGTCGCCGGCCCGGTCGTCGCGCTGACGAACCAGTTCGCCGGCAGCGACGGCGACATCTTCAGCCACTGCTTCAAATTGTACGGGCTCGGCCCGCTGGTCGGGATGCGCACCTGGGGCGGCGTGGTCGGGATCAACCCGCGCCACCGCCTGGTCGACGGCACCGAGACGACGCAGCCGGAGTTTTCGTTCTGGTTCGTCGACGCCGGCTGGGGCGTGGAAAACTACGGTACCGACCCGACACACGAAGTCGACGTCGCCCCGCAAGACACGGTACGCGGCGTCGACCCGCAGCTCGACACGGCGCTGCGCCTGATGGCGGAAGCGCTCGCGAAAGCACCCTCGCGGCCGGAATTTCCGGCGCGGCCGAACCGGCGCTTTCCGTCGTCCTGAATCGAGGGATCGCGCGCGGAAAATGGAACGAGGACGGCGGCCGGCACGGCGGCCACCTGTCCGCGGAAAGGACTCAGCCCGCCGGCATCCTCGCCAGACTCGGTTCGACCTTTCCTGCCCGTTTTGCGGACACCGGGCGTTCACAGGAGAGGACGCACCATGCCGAACCTTCCCGCGCGGCCTTCGCGCGAGCACCTGCGCAAAGCGGCAAAACGCCTCGCGCGCGACCGTTCGCTTAAGCTCGCCGCCGCGCAGCATGCGCTCGCGAGCGACTACGGCTTTCGCACGTGGGCAGATCTCATGCGCCACGTCGACGGCGTGCGCGGCGAGCCCGTTCCGCCGTTGTTCGCGCCGGTGCGCGCGGGCGACGTCGATGCGGTCCGCGCGCTACTGGCGAACGGCGCGAACCCCCGGCTCGGCGACGGGCGCGAGACGCCGCTGCACCTCGCGGCGCGTCACGGGCCGGCGGCGCTCGTCGAGGCGTTGCTCGAAGGCGGCGCGCTGGAGTGGCAGCCCGACCGTAAGGGCCGCACCGCGCTCGAGGTCGCGCAGCGCGCGCGCCCGCGAGAACGCGCTGCGATCATCGCGCTGCTCGACCGCAGCCGCATCGCGGACCCGTCTTTCCGGGCCGCGGTCGCCGCGATTCATGCCGGCGACACGGTGATGCTCGGCCGGCTGATCGATGCCGAACCGCGCTTGCTGCGCGAACGAATTCGCGAGCCCGAGGTCTACCGGCGCGTGAAGCGCTTCCAGTACTTTCTCGATCCGAAGCTGTTTTGGTTCATCGCAAACAATCCGACGCGCGTCGAGCATTTGCCGCCGAACATTGCCGACGTTGCGAGGACCATGATCGACCGGGGCGTCGAGCAGGACGACCTCGACTACGCGCTCGGGTTGACGATGACGAGCGAAGCGGCGCGCAAGGACGGCGTGCAGCGCCCGCTCATCGGCGAGCTGATCGCCGCCGGGGCCCGCGTGACGCCCGAGACGATCGACGGAACGGCGGCGTATCACGAGCTCGATGCGCTGCGCGCGCTGATCGAGAACGGATTTGCGATGACCGCACCGATCGCGGCTGCGCTCGGCGAGCTGGACGCGCTGCGCGAGCTCCTGAGAATTGCGGGCTCGGAAGAGGTGCAGTCGGCGTTCGCTTTGGCGGTGATCAACGGCAACGTCGAGGCCGCGCGGCTGGCGCTGGACCGCGGCGCGGACGTCAGCGCGTTCTTACCGGTGCACGCGCACAGTACGGCGCTGCACCAAGCGGCGGCGAACGACGATCCGGCGATGGTCGAGCTGCTGCTGGCGCGCGGGGCGCAGACGGACACGCTCGACACGCTGTGGGAAGGAACTCCGCTCGGCTGGGCGATCTATCTGGACAAACCTCGTGCCCGCGCCGCGTTCGAGGCGGCGGAGAGATAGATTTGCGATGAACGAAGAGAAGCTCAACGCAACGATTCGCCGATTTCTCAAAGAGGTCGGCGTGACGTCGCAGCGCGAGATCGAGAAAGCCGTTCGCGCCGCGATCGAAAGCGGCCGATCCGGAGAGACGGAGTCGTGCGCGGCAACGATGACGCTGGAGATGCCCGCGCTCGGACTAAGGCACGTGATCCAAGGCAAGATCGAGTCATAGCCGCGGCGTAGCGGCCTCCGCTACCGGCTGCTTACCCTGGTGTGGTACAGGTCCGCCCAGGGAAGCGTCCTTGACTGCCACCCCGCGGACGTGGTACGCTCCGCGGGCCGAAGCAGGGCCGCAAGGTCCTCACCGGATGCCCGCGGGCGATCCGGTTCCATCTCGAAGGCGGGGACCGCTTCGGCGTCTTCGTTTTTTTGTGTTCTTTCCGGAGAGTTTGTCATAGCGAGACCGCTTCGCGTCAACGAGCAGATCAGAATCCGCCAAGTCCGCGTCATCGACGACGAGGGCCGCCAGCTCGGCATCATGCCGACCGAGGAGGCGCTCCAGATGGCCCGGACCCGAGGGCTCGACCTCATCGAGGTCTCGCCCACCGCGGCTCCTCCGGTCTGCCGGATCGGCGACTACGGTCGCCTCAAGTACGAGCAGTCGAAGAAAGACAAAGAGGCGCGCAAGAAGCAGCGCAACTGGGAGTTGCGCGAGGTCAAGCTGCGCCCCAAGATCGACGTCCATGACTACGAGGTCAAGGCGAAGATGGCCGAACGCCTTCTTCTCGACGGCGGCAAGGTCAAGGTCACGATCATGTTCCGCGGGCGCGAGATCACGTACACCGCGTTCGGGAAACGGCTGCTCGACCGCATCGCCAAAGACCTCGAGAACGTGGCGACGGTCGAGCGCGACGCCAAGCTCGAAGGCAAGAACATGTTTCTCATCCTGGCTCCGCGAGCCACCCCGCTCGGTCCGCCGCGTTTCGTCCACCTGAAGGAAGACACGGCGCACCACGAGGCCGCGACCGTCGATCATCACGATGATCGCGTGAGCGGCAACGGCGTAAGCGACACGGACGCGGCAGCCACCATCGGGGGAGCCAGTGCCTAAGATCAAGACGCACCGTAGCACCGCGAAGCGCGTGAAAGTGACCGCCACCGGCAAGGTCACGCACCGCCACCAGTTCGACGGCTGCGGTCATATCCTCAGCAAGAAGTCGCGCAAGCGCAAGCGGAAGTTCCGCAAGGACCAGCCGACCTTCAAGGGCGATCTCAAGCGCTTCGCGCCGCAGATCCCGTACTTGCTTTAATTGTAGGAGACTGACACATGGCTCGTATCAAGCGCGGTCTCAACAAGATCAAGCACCGCCGCAAGGTGATGAAGCTCGTCAAGGGCTTCCGCGCGGCGCGCCGCCGCAACTACCGCGTCGCGAACGAAGCGCTGCTGCACTCGCTGGCGTACGCGTTCCGCGACCGCCGCGTGCGCAAGCGCGACTTCCGCTCGCTCTGGATCGCCCGCATCAACGCCGCCGCCCGGCGCGAAGGGCTCACGTACTCCAAGCTCATGGCCGGCCTCAAGAAGTCCGGCGTCGTCGTGAACCGCAAGGCGCTGGCCGACTTGGCCGTGCACGACGCGGCCGCGTTCGCACGGCTCACCTCGCTGGCGAAGAGCGCCGTCGGGACCACCACGACCGCGGCCTGACTCGCGGCTGATCCGGAACCAGCCGAAGGGCGCTCCGCAAGGGGCGCCCTTCGCGTTCGGCCGAATGCTCGCTTCATGCGCGGGATACGGCCGTCTACGGTCCTCGCCGCTGCGCTCGTGGCGGGCGCCCTGCTGTGCGCCTGCGGCGGGCGCGGCGGACAGCAAGCCGCGACGCCGGCGCCGCAGCGCGGAAACCTCGAGAACCCCAGTACCTTCCCGCTCTATCCGCGCAGCCGCGTGACGGTCGTCGTGCCGGTCAACACGAAGCAGATCTTCGCCGCGATCAAGGCGAGCGATCCGCGCGCCAGCTTGCCGCCCAACTTCCACGGCCACGAAGTGATCGCCGAGAGCAGCGCTTCGATCCGGCAGCTCGACGGCTGGGTGATCGGGCTCGAGAAAGCGCCGCCGCGCGGCTTGATGATCGCCGAACGCCTCGACACGCCGGATCCGACGCTGAACGGCCGAAACTCCAGCGGCGGCGTGAGCACGTCGTTCGACTCGACCGACGGCGCGCGGCACGTCTATCTGATCGCCGTCGACCCGAAGCGCCTGCGCGAAGAGGCCGGGCCGATGTTCGCATTGATTGAAAACTATTCGGCGGTTCCGGGCGCGCTGCGCGGCCCGATCGACCAGCAGGCGAAACAGCAGTTCGGCTACACCGTCAGCGAGATGCTCGACGAGAAGAGCCCGGTCGGCGCGGCGGTCGCCGAGCTGAAGCGCCTCTCGGAGACGGACCGGCGCGCGATCCTCGTCCTCGACCTCGCCCAGACGAAGTAACGCTGGTTATGTGGCCGCGCGCGTCGCCGCCAGCGCGATGACGACGTGCGCGGCGATCCCGGCGGCCATCGCGTTCTCGTCGATGTCGAAGGCCGGATGGTGGTTCGGGAAACGGTGCGCCTCGCTGCCCGCGCCGAGGAAGTAGAAGCACGCCGGAACGCGCTGCGCGTAGTACGAGAAGTCCTCGCTGCCCATCACCGGCGGGATCTCCAGGACGCGCTGCGCGCCGAACTCCGCCGCGAGCGTCTCGCGCACGAACGCCGCCTCGCGCGGATCGTTCTCCGTCACCGGATACGACGGGTGCAGCGTGAGCGAGCAGCTCGCCTTCGCCGACGCGCAGATGTGCTCCGCGATGCGGCGGATCCGCTCTTCCATCGTGTCGCGGGTCGCGGCCGACATCGTGCGGATCGTCCCTTTGAGCGCGACGCGCGGCGGGATCACGTTGTAGGTCGTCCCGCCGTTGATCGCGCCGACCGTCACGACCGCCGGTTCGATCGGATCGATCTCGCGGCTGACGACGCGCTGCAGCGCGCCGACCACCTCGGCCGCGGCGACGACCGGATCGACCGAGAGGTGCGGCATCGCCCCGTGTCCCCCGTGTCCTTCGACGACGAGGTCGAACGAGTCGACCGCCGCCATCAGCGGGCCGGGACGCAGCCCGAACACGCCGGTCGGCAAAATCGTCACGACGTGCAGCCCGTACGCGCGCTCGATGCCGAAGCGCTCGAAGAGATCGTCCTCGATCATCCGCTGCGCGCCGGCGCCGCCCTCTTCGGCCGGCTGAAAGACGAGCGCGACGCGGCCGTGAATCTCGCTCGCGCTCTCCCGCAGCAGCCGCGCCGCGCCGAGCAGCATCGCGACGTGCGCGTCGTGCCCGCAGGCGTGCATCACGCCGGCGTTTTGCGAGACGTACGGGACGGCGTTCTCTTCCGGGATCGGAAGCGCATCCATGTCGGCGCGCAGCATGATCGTCGGGCCGTCATGCTCGCCCGGCACGATCCCGACGACGCCGGTTCCGCCGATCCCGGTGTGCGTCTCGATGCCGAGCGCGCGCAGCCGCTCCGCGACGATCCCCGCGGTGCGGTGCTCCTGAAAAGCGAGCTCGGGCTGCGCGTGCAGGTCGCGCCGGATCGCGACGGTATCGGCGAACAGCTCCGGCAGAATCGCGGTCGGCATCGTGCCGCGGGGTTCGGCGGGACGCGCACGTAGTCCGGCGGCAAGCGGCGAACGCTCGGCGGACGCTCGCTTGCCTTCCTGGAAGCGGTTGCGCGGTTGACAAACGGCCGGGCCGTCTGCTTTACTCGACGCACATGTCCGCTCGCGCGTATTCGTACCGGTATTACGGCTGCACGGTTCCCGTGCCGGTCGAGCTCGGCGTCGCGTAAGCAGCAAGTTCCCCATCACACTGCACGCGAGCCTCTCGCCGACACGGCGAGAGGTTCGTTCGTTTTCGGCGAAACGGCGAACCAGAGTAATGACCGCGACGACCCCTCCGCTGACCGTCCCCGGCGACAAGTCGATCGCGCACCGCGCGCTGTTGCTGGCCGCGCTCGCGCGCGGCGCGTCGCGGCTGCGCAACCTTCCCGCCGGGCTCGACGTGCGCTCGACGCAGCGCGTGCTGCGCGCGCTCGGCGTCGCGATGCGCGAGGACGGTGGCGCGCTGGTGGTGACCGGCAGCGGCGGCGCGCTCGTCGCGCCTCCTGAACCGCTCGACTGCGGCAACAGCGGGACGACGATCAGGCTGCTCTCCGGCGTGCTCGCGACGCGCGCCCTCGTCGCGACGCTCGACGGCGACGCCTCGCTGCGCGCGCGGCCGATGCGGCGCATCGCGCAACCGCTGACGGGGTTCGGCGCGCGCTTCGAACTCTCGAAGTACGGGACGGCGCCGTTCGTGCTGCACGGCAACGGCGAGGCGCGCGGCGCGCAGGTGGAAATTACCGTGCCGAGCGCGCAGGTGAAGTCGGCCGTGCTGCTCGCCGCGCTCGGCGCGCACGGCCCGACGCGGCTGACCGGCGCGCTCGCGACGCGCGATCACACCGAGCGACTGTTCCGGGCCTTCGGCATCTCGTGCGCGGCCGACGACGGCGCACTCCTCGTCGAAGGCCCGCAAGTCCCGCGCGCATGCGACGTCGACGTGCCGGGCGACGTCTCGAGCGCCGCGTTTCTGCTCGCCGCCGCGGCGGCGGTCCCCGGCGCGCGCGCCGTCGTCGACGGCGTTGGCCTGAACCCGACGCGCACGGCGTTCTTCGAGGTGCTGCGCCGCTTCGGCGCGGAGGTCGACGTGCTGACGACCGACGCCTCGGCGGAGCCGCGCGGGCGCGTCGACGTTCGCGGCGCCGCGCTGCGCGCGATCGTGATCGAGCCGGACGAAGTCCCGGGCCTCATCGACGAGTTGCCGCTGGTCGGCGTGCTCGGCGCGTTCGCGCGCGGAACGACCGTCGTCACCGGCGCCGCGGAGCTGCGGGTGAAAGAGTCGGATCGCATCGAGACGTTTGCGCGCGCGGCGCGCGCGCTCGGCGCGGAAGTCGAGACGTTCGGCGACGGCTTCGCGGTGCACGGTCCGGCACGGTGGCGCAGCGGATCGGTGGTGACCGCGGGCGATCACCGCATCGCGATGGCGTTCTCGGTCGCCGCGCGCGCGGCCGGCATCTCGGTCGTGCTCGACGATCCGGACTGCATGGCGGTCTCGTTCCCCGGCTTTGCGCACGCGCTGGAGCGCGTCGCGTGAGCGCGCAACGCGGAGCGCATTGCGTGAGCGCGCCGCGTCGTGCCGCGGTGATCGGCCATCCGGTCGCGCACAGCCGTTCGCCGGCGCTCTTCGCGCGCTTCGCCGCGGCGAGCGGGATCGCGCTGGCGTACGACGCCGTCGACGTGCTTCCGGAGGAGCTCGAAGCGACGCTCGCGCGCTGGCGCGGCGATCCCGCGTTCGTCGGCTGCAACGTCACGCTGCCGCACAAGGAGCGCGCGCTCGCGCTCGCCGACCGCGCCGAGCCGGCCGCGCGCGCGTGCGGGGCGGCGAACGTGCTCACCCGCGACGGCGGCGCGCTGGTCGCCGGCAACACCGACGTCGCCGGCATCGAAGCGGCGCTCGCGAAGTACGGCGTCGCGCTGCGCGGCGCGCGGGTCGCGATTCTCGGCGCGGGCGGCGCCGCGCGCGCCGTCGCGGAAGCGGCGCGGCGTAGCGGCGCGGCGATAATCACGATTGCCGCACGCGACGCCTCGCGCGCCGCGGCGCTCGCGGCGGATTTCGGTGCCGGCGCGTGCACGCTCGGCGCCGTGCCGGTCGCGGACGTGTACGTGAACGCGACGCCGGCCGGGATGCAGGGCCAGCCGCAGATCTCGCTGCTGCCGAACGATGCGCCGGCGGGCGCGGCGGCGTTCGATCTGGTGTACGTTCCCGAAGAGACGGTGTTCTTGCGTGACGCCCGCGCGCGCGGGCTGCGGACCGTGCCGGGGACCGCGATGTTTCTGGCGCAAGCTGCCGCGACGTTCGAAAAATGGTTCGGCATAGCGCCGCCGCTCAGGATGATGACGACGAGATGAGCGGGCTTCGGTTTCTCACCGCGGGGGAGTCGCACGGGCCGGCGCTGGTCGGGATCATCGAAGGGGTCCCGAGCGGTCTGGCGCTCGATGCGGAGATACTGCTCGCGCAGGCGCGGCGGCGCAAGCTGGGCTACGGGCGCGGCAACCGGCAGAACATCGAAACCGACGAGGTGCGGATCGTCGCCGGCGTGCGGCGCGGGGTGACGATCGGCTCGCCGGTCGCGCTGATTCTAGAAAACAAGGATCACGTGCGGTGGTCGGAGATCATGCGCGTCGATCCGCCCGCGGACGACACGCCGCCGGCGCGGCAAGTTCACGTCCCGCGGCCCGGACACGCCGACCGCATCGGCGGGATCAAGTACGCGCGCGAGGATCTGCGCGACGTCCTCGAGCGCGCGAGCGCGCGCGAGACCGCGATGCGCGTCGCGCTCGGCACCGTGGCGCGCGCGCTGCTGGGCGCGCTCGGCGTGACGCTTAGCAGCCGCGTGGTGCGCATCGGGCGCGTCGTCGACGAGACGCCGTGGCGCGATGCGTCGCCGGAGGAGATCGACGCTTCGCCGGTGCGCGCGCTCGACGCCGTGGCCGCCGAGGCGATGGTGCGCGAGATCGAGCAGGCCAAAGCGGCGGGCGACTCGCTCGGCGGCGTGTTCGAGGTCGTGGCGCGCAACGTTCCGGTCGCGCTCGGTTCGTACGCGCAGTGGGACCGGCGGCTCGAAGGCGAGGTCGCCAAAGCGTTCATGTCGCTCAACGCGATCAAGGGCGTCGAGATCGGGCTCGGCTTCGGCGCCGCCGCGATCCACGGCTCGCAAGCGCACGACGAGTACGAGCCGGGCGGCGATGCGCGCACGCGCTACCGCAGCAACCGCGCGGGCGGAATCGAAGGCGGCATGACGACCGGCCAGCCGATCGTCGTGCGCGCCGGGATGAAACCGATCGCGACGCTGATGCAGCCGCTCGACTCGGTCGATCTCCGCACCGGCCAAGCGACGCCCGCGCACATCGAGCGCAGCGACACCTGCGCCGTCCCGGCCGCCGCGGTGATCGGCGAGTCGCTGCTGGCGCTCGTTCTCGCCGGCGCGGTGCTCGAGAAGTTCGGCGGCGACTCGATGGGCGAGCTGCGCGAGCGCGTGGAAGCTTGGGAGCGCACCGTCCGTGCTCGGTAACGTCTACCTGTGCGGCCCGCCGGGCGCCGGGAAGTCGTCGGTCGCGCCGCTGCTGGCGGCGCTGTGGCACGGCGAGGCGGTCGACGTCGACGCGCTCATCGAGGCCGCCGACGGGCGCCCGATCGCGCGCATCGTCGAAGAGGACGGTGAGCCGGCGTTTCGCGCGCGCGAGCGCGCGACGATCGCGGCGCTCGCGCAGCGCGAGAACCTCGTCGTCGCGTTGGGCGCCGGTGCGCTCGAGTTCGCGGAGAACCGGCGCGCGGTCGAGGCGAGCGGGGTCACGGTCTTTCTCGATGCGTCGCTCGAGACGTGCGAGCGGCGCACCGCGCGCCAGAACGGAACGCGTCCGCTGCTGCGCGAGCCGGGCGCGCTGGCGCGCCTGCACGCCGCACGGCGGCCGCGCTATCTCGGCGCGGCGATCCGCGTCAGCGCGGACGACGAGTGGCCGCAGGGCGTGGCGCTCGCGATCGAGGCGCGGTTGAACGACGCCCGCGCGCCCGCGCGCGGCGGCGAGCGCACCGTTCGCGTGAAGACGGCGAAACCGTACGACGTCGTGATCGGCGAGAACGCGGTCCGCGACATCGCCGAACGCGTGCGCCCGCGCGCCGGCGGACGCGTCGCCGTGATCGCCGACGAGCGGGTCGGCGCGGTGGCGGAGATCGTCGAAGCGGCGTACGCGGCTGCCGGGTTCGCCGTGAGCGTGACGCGCGTGCGCGCCGACGAAGCGCTCAAGTCGATGGACGGGCTCGCGATGCTGTACGGTGCGCTGGTCGAAGCGCGGGTCGACCGGCGCGGGATCGTCGTCGGGGTCGGCGGCGGAACGATCGGCGATGCGGTCGGGTTCGCGGCGGCGACGTTCCAGCGCGGCGTGCCGTACGCCGGCGTGCCGACGACGCTGCTGGCGGCGGTCGACGCGGCGATCGGCGGCAAGACCGCGATCAACCTGCCGAGCGGGAAAAACATGGTGGGGACGGTGACGCAGCCGGCGCACGTCGCGATCGCGCCCGAGGCGCTGCACGGCCTCGACGAACGCGACAAGCTCTCCGGGTACGGCGAGATGCTCAAGTACGGGCTCGCGCTCGACGCGCAGCTCTACCGGACGATGCGCGAGAACGAGCGCGCGATCGTCTCGGACCCGGCGCACGCGCTCGACGTCATCGCGCGCTGCGTCGAGCTCAAAGCGGAGAGCGTCGCGCGCGACGAGGAGGACCGAACGGGTCTTCGCGCGCTGCTCAACTTCGGGCACACCGTCGGCCACGCGCTCGAGCGGGTCGCCGGATACGGCGCGTTGCGCCACGGCGAAGCGGTGATCGTCGGGATGCGCGCCGCGCTGGCAATTTCCGCCCGCTGCGCGGCGCTGGACGAGCGCGAGCGTGAAGACGCCGACGTGCACCTCGCGGGCCTGCCGGTGCCGGAGTCGTGGCGCGACTTGGACGCCGAGGCGATCGTCGCGGCGACGCACGGCGACAAGAAGCGCCATGCCGGGGGGACGCAGTACGTCGTGCTCGACGCGATCGGCAGCAGTCGTCCGCACGACGGCGTGACGGACGACGAGGTGCGCGCGGCACTGCGCGAGATCGGCCTGCGATGAACGTCTTGGTGATCAACGGACCGAACTTGAACCTGCTCGGCGAACGCGAGCCGGAGATCTACGGGCGCAAGACGCTGCGCGATCTGGAGCGCGAGGTGAGCGCGCGCGCGCGTAAGCTGCGCCAGCGCGTTCGCTTCTTCCAGTCGAACCACGAGGGCGAGATCGTCGACGAGCTGCACCGCCTGCGCAGGTGGGCCGACGCGATCGTGATCAACCCGGCCGCGTTCACCCACTACTCGTACGCGATCCGCGACGCGCTGCTCGCGCTTGCGCTGCCCGCCGTCGAGGTGCATCTCACCGACGTCGACGGCCGGGCGGAAAAAGAAGGCGAGTTTCGCAAGATCTCCGTCGTGCGCGACGTGTGCGTGCACCGCTTCACCGGCGAGGGGATCGGCTCGTACCTCAAAGCGCTCGACGCGCTCGCCGCCGACCGCGACGCCGCCCGAAAGAAACGCCGGTGATCGCGCGAAGGCTCGGCGCCGACGGCCCGCACGTCGGCGCGATCGCGCTCGGCTGCATGGGGATGTCGGAGTTCTACGAGCCGGTCGACGAGCGCGAGGCGATCCGCACGATCCACCGCGCGCTCGAGCTGGGCATGACGCTGCTCGACACCTCGGACATGTACGGCCGCGGCGAGAACGAGCGCCTCGTCGGCCGCGCGCTCCGCGGACGACGCGAGCGCGCGGTGCTCGCCACGAAAACCGGGATCATCCGCAGCGACGACCCGGCATACCGCGGCGTCGACGGCCGCCCCGAGTACGTGCGCGTCGCCTGCGATGCATCGCTCGCGCGCCTCGGCGTCGACTGCATCGACGTGTACTACCTGCACCGCGCCGATCCGAACGTTCCGATCGAAGAGACGGTCGGCACGATGCGGGAGCTCGTCGCGGCGGGGAAAGTGCGCCACCTCGGCGTCTCCGAGCTGAGCGCAGACATGCTGCGGCGCGCCGCCGCCACCGCGCCGCTCGCGGCATTGCAAAGCGAGTACTCTCTGTTCACGCGCGACGTCGAATCAAATGGTGTTCTGGCGACGGCGCGCGAGCTGGGGATCGGCTTCGTCGCGTACGCGCCGCTCGGCCGCGGAATGCTGACCGGAACGGTCCGCTCGACCGCGGCGCTGGCGGAGGGTGACCTGCGCCGGCGCGTTCCCCGCTTCGACGCCGCCAACCTCGAGCGCAACCTCACGCTGGTCGACGAGCTCGCCGCGCTCGCGAGCGCGGCCGGCTGCACGCCGGCACAGCTCGCGCTGGCGTGGCTGCTCGCGCGCGGCGACGACGTCGTCGCGCTGCCGGGCTGCGAGCGAGTGGTGCACGTCGAAGAGAACGCGCGTGCCGCGGAGCTCCGTCTCGCCGAAGCGACGCTGACCCGAATCGAGCAGCTGTTCCCGCCCGGCGCCGCCGCCGGCGCGCGGCTGCGCGGACCCGCGGTGCGGGCGGCCGAAGCGGCGCGCTGATCAGACTCTTTTCACGTTCGCCGCGCATCATGCGCGCATGTCCCCGCTCCGCGCCCTCCCGCTCGCGATCACCGCCGTAGCGCTCGGCACGGCCGTCGCGGTACTCCCGGCGACCGGCGCCCGCGCCGCGGCCGCCGTCTCGGCGCGCACGGAGATCACGCGCTCTGCCGATCTCGCGAGCTCGAGCGTCTCGCTCACCGTCTCGCAGCTCTTCTTCTCGCGCGTTCACGGAACGATCGCGATCACGTCGGCTTCGATCGTGACGCCGGCGGCGACGGAGGTTCCGCGCAAGGTCGACGTAGCGCTCGACGCCGCCTCGACGACGTCGGGTGATCCGCAGCGCGACGCCGATCTGCGCAGCGGGAAGTTCTTCGATGCCGCGCGCTATCCGACCGTCACCTTCACCAGCGATCGAATCGTCGGGACCGATCCGGCGAGGTTCACCATTGCGGGCAACCTGACGATCAAGGGGATCAGCCGCCCGATCAGCTTCGAGACGCGCGTCACGGGAACGAGCACCGGCTCGGACGGCAAGCAGCACGTCCGCTACGTCGCGGTCGGCAGCTTTCGCCGCTCGGCCTATGGAATAACGTACGCCCGCGGGATCGTCGGCGACAACGTCACCTTGCACGTCGTCATCGACGCGGTGTAACCGGAGAGCCGCCGCGGACCCGGGACGCTATCGCGGTTTCGTGCGCGCGTCGATCACCAGATCGGTCGCTGCGGGCGGCGCGTCCAGCAGCGCGTGCAGCAGCGGGAGAAAGCGTGCAGCCGGGGCGTGGCGGCGTTCCGGCTCGACGACGTCGTGCGAGGGGCCCAGGCCGACGAGCTGGTGGACGCGGACGTGCTCGCCGCCGGCGGCGCGCCACAGCGCCACCAGATCGTCGATCGCCTTGTTGTTGACGGCCGTCTCGCTCGCGTTGCGGACGATCGCGACGTGCGCCGCGCGCGGCGGGCCGCTGCGCGCGTCCTCGCGCAGCGCGTCGGCGAGCGCGAGCCCGGCGGCGAGCGCACGCGTCGTGTAGCGGTGGTATCCGTGTTCCGGAACGCCGCGGCCGCGCTCGATCGGGTTCCAGTACAGGAAGCGGTTCGGCGCGCGCTCGAGCAGCCGGCGGGCCGGCGTGTGCCAGTCGCGCGGCAATCGGTTGATACCGAGGAACGGCGCGACGGCGACCGCGCGCCCGACGCGCGCGTCGCGGTGCGCGAGATGAAGCGCGAGCGCGCCGCCCAGCGAGTGTCCGACGAGTACGATCTCCTCGCCGAGCGCGGCGGCCCCGTCGACCACCCGCTCGGCGTGCTCGAACAACTCCTCGCTGCTCAGCTCGGCCAGCGCGTCCGACATGCGGTCGGCGTGGCCGTGCCGCGGAAGGCGGGGCACGAGCACGTTCTCGCCGCGGCTGAAACGCGCGCGCGCGAACGCGTGCCAGGTGCGCGGGCTGGCCGTCAACCCGTGCAGGAGCACGACGACGCGCGCGGTGCGCGCACCGTGATCCAGCACGACGGAGCGCATCTCCTCGCCGAGGAGGTGCGCTTCGCCGGCGTCGAGCGAGCGCAAAAGCGCGTCGAGCTCGAGGCTCATGCGTTGGCGAGCGCGATCACGGCGAAGCTGCGCTCGTCGCTTTCCAGCGCCTCCTCGCGCACGATCTCGCGCAGCGGCTTCGCGCACTCGCAGGCGAACGCGCGCGCAGCCGGCGTGCCGAGCTGCGCGATCGTCGTCGCCGCCGCGATCAGGTCGTCGACGCCGCGCAGAAAGCCTTCATGGATCGCGCGCTCGGCGTCGCGCTCGGGGATGCGCACGCCGGCCGTGCCGGTGGCGAGCATCAGGACGTAGTCGAGCGCCGCCGCGCTAGCGAGCACGCGCGCGTGGTGCGGCGCGAACGCTTCTTCGTCGCCGAACTCGCTCGCCGCGCGCAGCAGCGCCGCCTGCAGTTCGACGACTAGCCGCGGCCGCTCAGCGCCCACAGCACCGCGATCTGCGTCTTCGAGTCCGGCAACTCGTCGTCGCGGATCTTCCGCCACAGATCCTCCAGCGTGAAGATGCCGAGCTCCATCTCTTCCTCGCCGGCGTCGAAGCCGCTGCGCTCGCCGATCTCGTAACCGTCCACCACGCAGAAGTGCAGCAGCTCCTCGCAGAAGCCCGGCGCGGAGAACGCCGACCACAGCCACTCGACGCGCTGCGCGAGGTAGCCGGTCTCCTCGCGCAGCTCGCGCGCCGCCGCCTCCGCCGGCGTTTCGCCCGGATCCATCACTCCGGCGACGACCTCCCAGTGGTCGCGTCCGAGCGGATGCCGGTACTGCTTCACCAGCAGCAGCTCGTCCGGCCGCGGCCGCACGATCACGACGACCGCCTCGGCGTGCTCGACGACCTCGACCTCGTGCGTCTTGCCGTTCTTTCCGCGCAGCGTGTCGACCCGCAAGCCGACGACCTTGCCGCTGTAGACGCGGCGCGTCGAGACGACGTCCACTACACGACCGTCGTGCCGGCGAGCTCTTCGAGGAGCGTCGGGCGGTGCGGTTCCCAGCCCAGCTCCCGCGCCGCCTTGCCGCTGTCGACGTTCAGATCGCAGGCCAGCGCGTCGGCGAAGCCGCCCATCTGCGCGCGCGCTTCCTGCAGCTCGACGTACTCCACCTCACCGTCGCCGCCGGCGGCGCGCGACGCGGCGCGCGCGATCTCGTCGTAGGGTACGGACGCGCCGCGCGTCGCGTTGTAGACACCCTGCGCGACGCGCTTGTCGACGACGTCGCCGTACAGTTCGGCCAGTGCGTCGTGGCGAACGGTCGGCCAGCGGTTCGTTCCGTCGCCGATCACGCGCAGCGCGCCTTTTCGCGCATCCTCCACCATCCCGCCCGGGATCCCGCCGCCGTCGCCGAAGACGATCCCCGGCCGAATCACGACGGTGCGCAGGCGGCCGTGCTGCGCGAGCACCAGTTCTTCGTGCGCCGGCCGCCATGCGACGAGCTCGAGCGGGCTCAGCGGCGAGGTCTCGTCGATCAGGGCGTCGCCGCGCGAGCCGTAGACCCACACGCCGCTGGTGTACACGAACGCGCGGCCCTCGCGCGCCGCGTCGAGCATCGCTTCGAGCGCGGCGCGCTCGACCGCCACCGTCTCCGGCGAGTACTCGAACGCGCAGTGCACGACCGCGTCGGCCTGCGCCGCCTCCGTGCGCAGCACCGCGAGATCGCGCAGCTCGCCTTGCACCGGCTCCGCCCCGAGCTGCCGCAGCTTTTCCGCGGAGGCCTTGCAGCGCGCCAGCGCGCGCACGACGTGCGTGCGCTTGCGCAGCTCGCGCACGACGCTGGCGCCGACGTATCCCGTTCCGCCCGTGATGAAAACCGGCATGACGCTCCTTAGAGTACCCAATATGCACCATTCCGCATGGAACCGGCCGCTCCCGGCTGAAATGCCCGGTCCGTGAAGCTGCGGATCGCGTTCGCCGGCGGAGGGACCGGAGGCCACATCTACCCGGCGCTCGCGATCGACGACGCGCTCCGTTCGCGCGACTCCGCCGACGCCTACGAGCCGCGATTTTTCGGCAACCGGCACGGTCTCGAGGCGACGCTGGTCAGTACGATCCCGCTCACCTTCGTCCCCAGCGCGCCGCTGCAGCGCTCGCTCTCGCTTTCCACGCTGCGCACCGCCTTCGCCAACGCCGCGGGCATCGTTGTCGCGTTGCGCGCGCTGGCGCGGTTCAAACCGTCGTGGGTGATCGCGACCGGCGGCTACGTCTGCTTTCCGGTCGTCGTCGCGGCGCGCATCCTGCGGCTGCTCCGCATCGTGCGCCCGCGAATCGCGCTGCTCGAAATCAACGTCACCCCGGGGCTGACGAACCGGCTGCTGGCGCCGCTGGTCGACGAGGTTTGGACGACGTACGCCGCTTCGGAGAAGTCGTTCGGCCGCAAAGCGGTTCTCACCGGCGCACCGGTGCGCGCGTCGCTGCGCATCGCCAAGGACGCGCCGAGCGCGCGCGAGCGGCTCGGACTCGATCCAGACCGCATGACGATCGTGGTGATGGGCGGCAGCCAAGGCGCCCGCTCGATCAACGAAGCCGTCGCAGCGCTGGTGACGCGCCGCACGCTGGGCGAGGATCGCCAAGTGCTGCACGTCAGCGGCGAGCGCGACTATGCGTACATGCAGGCCGAAGAGCGCGAGCTCGGCGCCGGCAATCGCGTGAAGCTCGTGCCGTACCTCGCCGATCCCGCCGACGCGTATGCCGCCGCCGACGTGGTGATCGCGCGCGCCGGCGCCTCGACGCTCGCCGAGCTGGCGGTGACCGGGACGCCGGCGATCTTGATCCCGTATCCGCACGCCGCAGACCAGCACCAGGCGCACAACGCGGCGCTGTTCGCGGAGAGCGGCGCGGCGGTCGTGCTGCGCGACGGCGAGGTGGACGGCGACAAGCTGTGGTGGACGCTGCGCGAGGTGCTCGACGAGCCCGACCGCTGCGCCGCGATGCGACGGGCCGCACGGTCGCTGGCGCCCCGCAACGCGGGCGCGGCGATCGTCGCGCGGATCGAAGCCTCGCTGCGCGCGGGTGGTTCCGAGCACGGGCCCGAACACGAGTAGCCCGTGACGGACACGGCGTACCATCTCGTCGGAGTCGGCGGGATCGGCATGAGCGCGATCGCGCGGCTGTTGCTCGCCCGCGGCGCGCGGGTGACCGGCTCCGACGTGACGCGCACGCCGCTGATCGAAGAGCTGGAGCGCGAAGGCGCGCGCATCGCGGAAGGCCACCGCGCGGAGAACATCCCCGCCGAGGCGGACGTCGTCGTCGTTTCGTCCGCGATCGCGCACGACAACCCGGAGTTTGTCGCCGCGGTCGAGCGCAAGCTGCACATCCTCACCCGCGGCGCGATGCTGGCCGAGCTTGCGAAGGGCCACAAGCTGCTCGCCGTCGCCGGAACGCACGGCAAGACGACGACGACCGCGATGCTGGCCTCGATCTTCGAAGCGGCAGCGCTCGACCCGACGGTCGCGATCGGCGGCGTGCGCGCCGACACGAAGACGAACGCGCGCGCCGGCGCGGGTGCGTGGTTCGTGACGGAGAGCGACGAGTCCGACGGTTCGTTCCTGTACTTGAACCCGACGATCGCGGTGGTGAACAACATCGAGAACGACCACGTCGCCTCCGACGCGGATCTCGGCCGGCTGCTGGAACAGTTCACGGTGTTCGTCAACAAGGTGCCGGCGAACGGGCGCGTCGTCGTCGGCAACGACAACCGCGCGAGCAAAGCCGTCGGGCGGCAGGCGCAAGCGCCGGTGACGACGTTCGCGACCCGCGACGGCGACGCCGACCTGACCGTGACGGACTTGCGCTACGCCGACCTGGGCTCGGCGTTCACCGTCTGCGAGCGCGGCAGCACGCTCGGCTCGATCGTGCTGCAGGTGCCCGGCGAGATCAACGTGCAGAACGCGCTCGGCGCGATCGGCGCCGCGCGCGCCGCCGGGATTCGTTTCGACGAGATCATGCGCGGGCTGGCGGCGTTTCGCGGCGTGCAGCGCCGGTTCGAGATCGTGGGGCGCGGCGCGCTCACGGTGATCGACGACTACGCGCACCATCCGACCGCGATCAAACAGACGATCGCGGCAGCGCGCACGCTCGCCCACGAACGCCCGGTGATCGTCGCCTTCCAGCCGCACCGCTACACGCGCACGCAATATCTCGCCGCGCAGTTCGCCGAGTCGCTCCGCGGCGCCGACCGCGTGATCCTCACCCCGATTTACGCCGCCTCGGAAAAGCCGATCGACGGCGTCGGCGCGCGCAGCATCGGCGACCCGCTCGCCGCCGCGGGGACGCACGTGACGTACGTCGACGACGTCGAGCAGCTCCTGGACGTCGCGCCGCAAGAAGCCCCCGCCGGCGCACTCGTCCTGATGCTCGGCGCCGGCTCGATCACCGGCGTCGCCCACCGCCTCGGCGAACGCATCGCCGCCACCTCAGTCCTCGCACGGTGAGCCGTCCCAATGTCACCCTGAGCTTGTCGAAGGGTGCGCCACGATGAAGCCCATCGGCCTCCTCGACGAATCCGACCGTGCCGTGCTGCGCGAGCGCTTCGGCGAGCGCGCGCGGTTCGACGAACCGCTCGCGCCGTTCACGTGGTGGAAGATCGGCGGCCCGGCCGACGCGCTGCTCGACGTCGAGACGACCGACGAGCTGGCGTTCGTGCTGCGCCGCGTCTTCAAGCGCAGGCTGCCGATGTTCGTGCTCGGATCGGGGTCGAATCTGCTGGTCGGCGACGGCGGGATCCGCGGGATCGTGCTGCGGCTCGAAGGCGAGTTCGCGCGGCTCGAGGTGCGCGTGGAAGACGGCGTAGTGGTCGTCGAGGCCGGCGGGAGCGCGTCGCTGCCGGTGGTGTGCACGAAGGTCGCGAGCCTGGGCGGGGTCGGCGTCGACGGGCTGGCCGGGATCCCGGCGACGGTCGGCGGCTCGATCCGGATGAACGCCGGGACCGACCGCGAGATCGGCGAGTTCGCGCGCGAGGTCGTCGTGCAGACGCCGGCGCGGCCCGACCCGCACCCGATCGACGTGGCCTGGCGCTACCGGCAGACGACGATCCCGCGCGACGCGATCGTGGCCCGCACGACGCTGCGGTTCGAGCGCGGCGAGCCGGCGGCGGTCCGCGAGCGGCTGCAGTCGCGGCTGGTGCGGCGGAAGGCGACGCAGCCGGTGGCGATCCCGAACTCCGGCTCGTGCTTCCGGAACCCCGAGGGCGATTTTGCGGCCCGGCTGATCGAGGCCGCCGGGGCCAAGGGCTGGCGCGAAGGGGGAGCCGAAGTGTCGGGCTTGCACGCCAACTTCATCGTCAACACCGGCGGCGCGTCGGCGCGCGACGTCGCGACGCTCCTGGCCCGGGTCCGGCGAGCGGTCGAAGAGCGGTTCGGCGTCGATCTGCAGCTCGAAGTCCACCTCGTGGGAGAATTCACGGACACCGAATGCCCAGCCTGAAAGTAGCGGTCGTCATGGGCGGTCCGAGCGCCGAACGTGAGGTCTCGATCGAGAGCGGAACCTGCGTGATGCGCGCCCTCACCGCACTCGGCCACGACGCCCGAAGTTTGGACTTCGATGAGCGGTTTGTCGATGCGATCCGGGAGATCGCGCCCGACGTGGTGTTCAACGCGCTGCACGGGCGTGGGGGCGAGGACGGCACAATCCAGGGCGTGCTGGAATGGATGGGGATTCCGTACACCGGAAGTGGCGTCGCGGCGTGCGCGATCGCGATGGACAAGCACCTGACGAAGAAGCTGCTCGCAGCGGAAGGCCTGCCGACGCCGGCTTGGGATACATTCGATTTGACTGGCGGGACGTTGCCGCTGCTGCCTGGATCACTGAATCTGCCATTAGTCGCGAAGCCGCGGGCGAGCGGGTCTAGCGCCGGCGTGGCGATCGTGAAGACACACGAGGCGTGGACGAAAGCAATGATCGAGGCTGCGGAGCGGACTCCGGAGATTTTGGCGGAAGAGTTTGTCCCGGGGCGAGAGTTCTCGTGCGGAGTGCTTGGCGAAGAGGCGTTGCCGGTTGTGGAGATACTCTCCTCGGACGAGTTCTATACCTATGATGCGAAGTACAAGCCCGGAGGATCGCGGCATCTGATTCCGGCACCAATTGACCATGACTTGACGTTGCGCTTGCAAACCTTAGCGCTATCAGTACACCGATTGGTTGGACTGCGAGACTACTCGCGGACCGACTTCGTTGTGACTGGCCACGGGCGACCAATGATTCTAGAAGTAAACGCCTTGCCAGGATTAACCTCAACTAGCTTGTTGCCAGATGAGGCGTCTCATGACGGCATTCCATATGAAGCACTCATAGAGCGGCTTCTGCAGTATGCGTTTCTTCGACGTGCCCAAGAGGTCGCGTAAATGCGCATAACCGGCTTCCGCTGGGAAAGCGAGATGATTGCGGTATTACGGTCGCACTTTGCTTCCGTCGCTGCTGTGGTCGAGGAACTCGATGTGCGACACGGTCGCGTCGACTTGTGTGTTTATGAGTGCGAAGAACAGCGTGCGCCCATATCTGCACCTGCGCTCCGATTATATTCAAAGCTGCACCGGCGGTTCGTGCATCTATCGGAGTTGACTCTTACACTGCTTGCATCAGTGCGAGTACTTCAGCAGTATGCTAGGGAATTAGAACATCACCAACTTATCGATCGTCGAGCGTCTCTAGTCAGGCGCCGTCGCGCGTATCGATACCCGATCCGCAAAATCATCGCTGTCGAGGCAAAGTTAGCAGATTGGCAGAGAGCTTGTGAACAAGTTTTATTGCATCGTGGGTTTGCCGAAGAGCTATGGATTGCGCTGGACTTCAAACACGTTGCGCGAGTGAATATTGAGCAGGTGAAGAAACATAACATCGGTGTTGTGGCGACGGATCGCGATGGGTTATTCATTATGCATCCAGCCGTAGCGACTCCATTTTCCAGATCCTTCGCCTTGGAACGAGCGATGGTACACGAATCGCTGCTAGCGCGTCAAACCAGTGGCGACCACGATGTCTCGTGCATGCGTGCCGCAACGCTCGCCTCAAGTAGTGCGTTCGATCCTCTGAGACTACAGGCATTCGCAAGCCATGCTCTCACATAATGGCGGACATTCCCGCTTGCACCAGCGGCGTCTAGCCTTTCGCGATAGATTCGAATGCGGTGCTCAAATTTCGCCGCATCATCGAGTGCTGTCGCGAGTGCTCCATTGCAGCACTGGCGGTGACAGGGATACGATGGAAACGCTGCCGCTATCACGCGTGGCGGCGGCAATACCATCATGACGTCGTCGACGTGATATTTGGTGGTCGTCCGTGGTCCCCCGCCGCCACGCATAACGGGTTCGGAATGCTCTTCAACGCCGATAATTCCCGCACCGAACCCGCCGCCCCATTTGCTACGCAGACAAACCCGAAGAACCCAACTTTCGACGCGATGACTGGTGCCTGCCGCGACAGTGAGGTTACGAGGTCGATGTAAGCTGCGTCTGCTATCGGCGCCGACTTTTCATCATCGTGCGCAATTTGTAGCACAAACATGGTTACTGGAAGTTCTCGATAGGCCGCGATGATGGCGGCTCGATCATGAGCCGCGGTTATGGCGTTCGCCTGCGCGCTAATTTGAACAATTAGAGATTCGTCGTTCGCTAAGGCAGCCGCAGTGCGGTGTGCGGCGTACACTGATTCGGTAAACCAGGCATCCGATGAGTTGGCAAAGCTAAAGGAAGGCGCCTGAATTCCGAACGGTGCGTAGTTACGTTGGAATGCGATCACGTTATCGGTAAACGTGTCGTGATGTGCGGATAGCCAGGCCAGGTCGAGTGCTCCCAAGAGTGCTGGATTTTCCCTGAATTGCGCTAGCAATGCCTGGAGGCTCTGAGTTCTGCTAACGACAATGGGGAAGGCTAATCGCTCCGTATCTGGATCGACATAAAATTGCGCTGACGCAGTATGCGCAGCCGATAGAAGTGCGGGCGAAGCCGATAGGAGTGCGCTTCCAAGAACTTGAACCAGTTCAAACGGTCTTGGCACCGCAAACGCCGTTAAGCGTGTTGCATCCATGCTCGTAACGCGAGGCACGAATATGGGCACCCGTTGCGGCATAAGGAGTCGGGGCAACGTATTTCCTCCGGCAGCCGCACTGAAGCACCTCACTCCAGCCCCGTCACCCGCCGTGAGACCAGGACGAAGCCTTTACCGGAATTTTGCGGCGCTGCCATTCCGATAGTTATGCCAGTTCGGCTGAGCTGAAATTGGTCCTCCGCGGAGACCAGCCGGAAAGCTGAAGGACGTGGATTCAGTATTGCGGTGAGAAGCGGGCATAGCGTTTCCCTTGAGCAGAATTCCGGCGAACGACGTCGCCGCCTTGACGGGTCTGCGAACTTATAACGTGGCTTGTGCTAATAAATTACAACCAACCGGTCAAAAGCAAAAACTGGGGCGCGGTTGGAGCGTACCCGCGTCAACCAGGACTTCATCCCCCGCGCCGCAGATGGCTTAACGCGGATCAACTAGTCGTTTGCCGGCTTCTGCTTTACCAGTCGCCGTATTGCGCCGTCGGTAGACTTCCCTTATGTCGATGCCTTCCGCCATTGCATGTTTCATTTTATCGAGGGCAAGCTGAGAGTACCCGTAGACCTTTTGCGAGCCGACTCTCTTCTCATAGTACATATTGGGGTCGTCTTTTAGCCCCAATTCCTTTGCCAAAGCTGAGCCCTGCACGTAGGATGGCAGGCCTAGAATCTCCGCAATTTGTTTATAGCGAAACGGAAACCGATTCCAAACATCGATTTCGCGCACGACCGTCGCGCCTTCCGCTGCTGGATCGTCCTCCTTGACGATTCGAACGGCCGGCAGATCGTCGCTCTTTGAGATCCGCACGACGAGAGTAGCGCCCTCGCCGGAGAATGTCGCCGCAATAGTGGGCAGCGCCGGAAAGAGCTCTTTCCAGGACTTGTTCTGCTTAATGCCTTTTTCGGCTCGGTTAACGTCTCGTTCGGTTACCAGCACGTCATCCGCTACATGTGCTTCCATGGCGCGTCGAATCGAGCGACTGTCATTGGGTGGGTTCTCTCCATCGGGTGACGGACTCGGTCGCTGTTCCAGCACCGGCCGAGTCGCTTTTATTGTCGGCGCGTAGCGCGTGTCATCATTGTAGCACTACACAATCCAGCAGGCAAGAAGTTTCAGACCCCAATTCAGCGCTCATCCATATGCAAATTCGGTTACGCTACTGGCTGAAACGCAACGGGGTAATTGGAGTATTGACAATGCACGACAAGCGTGTTCAAATATCGCCGCACGATCGCGTCGCATTTAGCCGGCGAGCTTCGCGCGATTCGCGGCTCAAGTGTTCATCAGGCGGTAGGAGCGCCCAACTGTGACTCGAAATGACTTCCCCCCAAGGACGGAGCTGCTGCAGCGCGCCGGCGCTCGCGCACCGTCTCAATGCGTCTCATGTCCGTAATTGTCGACGGCTGCCCAGCAATCCGAGGCGTCGATCGAGCTTGCGCAAACTGCGGTAGCGCGGAACTCTACTCAGGCGCGGCTGCGACGCTCTGCGGATTTGAGATCCGTTACCTACGCGGCCTCCTCGACAAGGAACAAGCGTTCGCCGCCGCTGTGGCGTCGGCTCGAAACACGGACGCTGCGACGCTAGACCTTCCGCTACCCGGCCAGCTTGATGACATCGGTCTTTCAGCGCGCATCTCGGGGGCGATGATACTCGACCCTCGGGCCGTCGACCGGAATAGCCTCTTCGCGCATCTGTGGGTGGGGCCCGGCCGGCACCGCCTGATCGACGTGCCAGGCCCGCTTGGCGCTGTGCGTGTCGACGAGTATGCTGTAACGCATCTTGAAGAGAACCGATATCAGCGCTGGGACAGGGACCACGTCGGCTACGTTCCGCTTGTCGAGAGCACCCTCAAGCACCCATTCGAAATATGGTTCGGAGCCGGCTCGCAGCTAGGCGACGCCGGGCGACCGAATTATCGCTTCCTCGCACTGTATCAGCTCGGCGCCGCCTACATCACGCACGTCGTCATTTACAATCCGCGCCGCAAGAAGGTCGTTACGAGCCATCGGGTCACGGGATGGAAGAACACCATGCATCGTCGCCGTGGCGTCCCGATCTATGGCGCATACGTCCGCAAAAAGACGTGAACCCCGGACGTTTCCATCCGGGGCCTCGCCAGCGCAGCTCCAGCGCCCACGCGTTGAGCGCTGCTGCACGAAGAATGGTACCACTTCAGATGCATCCTGTAAATACCGTACATGGCGCTCATGCAAGACTGCTACCAGAGATAGTGCGTCAGCACTACGAAGTGCTTTCGTGTACGTCGGCGGTGTGCCAGGTCAGCATAGAGCCGCCGGCAGCGAGTTGAACGTCGATATTTTTCTTTCATTTCGAAACGAAGACAAACCGTTTCCAATCTTGATTCGAACGCATGTTCGTGCTATAATTGTTTCACAGCGAAAACCTCGCTTACAACAAAGCGGCCCGACCGGCGTTATCAGCACCGGCCGAGCCCGTCACCCGATGAAAGCCCATCGAATGACAACCTCCGAATTCGACGTACTGACGTCGAGCCCTCGGCGCAGCTTTTCCGCCGCCGAACAGCGTCCGCTTCAACATCGCCGGTCGGTGATCGCATGATGGCGTCGCTTACCGAATTTCACGCCTCGATCGCCGACGTGACGGACGAAAACCACCAGAACACCGCCGGCTTGGTGCAGGCTGACGACTTCAATGCCGAGGTCGTCGTGCGCTTCCTCCGCGACAACGGTATCGACGCGTCGGTCGACGAGTCGACCGGCGGCTTTCGGTACATGGCCGCGGATCCCACGCATGCCTCGCACGTACGGTTCGCCTGCGTCTGCCTGCGTGCGTCGATCAGCTACGCGCTGGAAGCTGCCTTCTGGTGCATCAAGGCGAAGCGATGATCAACAAGCATTCGCGCTCGCCCCATGCTCCGCGGTGGAACGGACAACGGAGAATCCCACCGGTAGAGCCACTATCGGCCCGCGTTCTCCGCCTCCGGATCGCACGCGGCTACAGTGCCTCCGATCTGGCAACGGAGGCCGGCGTCCTGGCGGGCAGGATCCGCCGGCTCGAGTCCGGCAAGCCCGTCGACAAGCGCATCCTGCCGGCGGTCGCCGCAGCGCTCGGCGTGCCGTACTGCCGTCTCATCTGCGGCGACCACAGCTGCGCCGAACGCGCCTGCGTGCCGCTGCGGTCGATACCTGAGCCCAGGCGCAGCCGCGCCGATCATCGCTTCCGACCTCCACGCGAAAAAGGGCGGCCCGTAGGCCGCCCTTTCGCATCGTCAGTGGTATACTGTTTGCGGGTAAGGCCCTCGGTGGGCTAACAATCTCCCCTGGGGTTCCCGAAATCGGGATGCCCGACAGCAGCCGGCGATCGGGCTGGACTGTGTAAACCGTCGAAGCGAGGCGCCGTCTAGGCGCCTTCGTTATTATCTGACGAAGCCCGCCGGCGGTGCCGCATAAGAAGACGTGAACCCCGAACGTCGCCATTCGGGGTTCGCCAGAACAGTTCCAGCGCACGAGCGCGCTCCTACGCTGCTGCACCGAGACAATATCAGTCGTCGAGATAATTGTCAATCGCTGAAATAATGATGAATCCGCCAACGTTTCCGTCGCGAAGCTCTTCGGCGCTCAGGTTCGGTTTGGCACTTTACGTCATCCCTCCGGCGTCGAGCATCTTGTGCACTCGCCGACCCAAATCCATCCAGTGCTGCGTCGTCGTACCATGCGCGGTCGGATGCTTCTCGACCACGAACGCGGTCTCACCGACGCGCACAGGCTGGTCAACCTCGAGATCTGCCTGCGCGATCTCTCGCCAGTGGTGCAGGTACGGAACGTTGTGTACCGGGTCGGTGCCGAGGCCGTAGAAGACGACGAACCGCGGCGGCGTGCGTGCGAGGTGCGCGCGCAACGTCGCTATCCGCTCCGGCAGGTGCAATAGGCGCATCGCCTCGCCATGCGCGACGGACTTCGCGGCGACCGCGGAGAGCTCAAGGACTGCCGTGTCGCCCTCGGTCCGACCCCAGCGTTCGTCTTGGTACCGCCGCGCCGCATGAGCATCCCAAGTCTGAGCGCCCTCGAACGCCAGCGTCATCGCGATCAGTGGACGCCAAGTCGGCTGCAGATTCGGTCCGGGCTCGGGCCCGTGCCACAGACCCGGACCGCCAGCGGCGCAATCCCGGTCGTGATCGTTGCAGTCGATCAGCTCGTTTCCGCCCAAGCGTTGCCAGGACGCGTACTGTTCGGGATCGTCCGCGCCGCCGGGCTCTTTGCCGATGAACCAATACGGCGCGTCCCAGCGGCCGTACCCGAACCAGTGTGCCGCCGCGAGCGCCTTCGGCTCGGTAACCGCCATGGAGCGCGATCTTCGACATCCGCGGTCTCAAGACGTCTGGGGATGCCGCTGCTGCCCGCTTCAGTCCCAAAACGTTGCTGGCGCCGTGCGCTGCAGCGAGCGGCTGCGATCTTGTCATGGTTAGCGTCAATATTATAGACTAAATCCATGACAAACCGAGGGCCGAGAACTAATCGCCGGCGAGAGCTAGCGGAGCTAGCAGGCCAGCTGGGTGGCATATTCACCGCCGCGGCTGCTCGCGACCTCGGTCTCGGTTCGGGCGCGCTAGCGCATCACACCCGCACGGGGACGGTCGAACGTGTAGGCCGCGGAGTCTACCGTCTTGCGGGCTTCCCGCCGAGCGAGAATGACCGGCTCGTTGCCGTCGCCGCCGCCCTTGGTGATGGGGCCGTCGCCTCCCACGAAACGGCTCTGAAGCTCTATGGAGTGTCAGACGTCGCGCCGTCGCGCCTGCACTTCACGATGCCGCGAGGGCGTCGCTACGTCAGCAACCCGCGCCCCGACGTGCAAATACACACCACAACCAGCCCGGTGCCCGCGAATGAGATTGTACAGCACGAAGGATTTCGAGCCACATCGCTGCCTCGCTCCATCGTGGACTCCGCGCGAACGCATACGGATCCCGAGCAAATCATTGCGGCAACACGCGAAGGCATTCGACGCGGCCTGCTGACGGAGCGGCGGCTTCGCCAAGCCGCTAAGAATGCTCCGAAGCGCGTTCGAGACCTCATCGAGTCCGCAATCAGCGAGGCGTCGTGAACGCCGAGCCGCATCGACGTTACGCTACGATTGCGGCATTCGACGCGGCACTGCGTGCAAAGCTCATGGCACAGGTGAGCGCCCAGCGTACATATCAAGATCTTCGCAAGGAGCTCGCCTTTGACCGCGTCCTCGCGCGTCTAGTATTGGCCGCTCCCGACTCGTGGCTGCTCAAGGGTGCCGTTGCTCTCGAGTACCGACTGGATTTAGCGCGAGCGACCTCCGATATCGACATTTCGGCCCGTGTCGGCTTAGAGGAAATGGCACAAGCTTTGGAAGACGCGGCCGCTCTTCAGCTCGGTGACTACTTCGCGATTCGAATTGGGGAGCGAACGAAGCCCGTCGCGGATATCGAGACCTTTCGCTTCCACATCGACGTACTGTACGAGAACGGGCGCCTATTCGAGCACCTTAAGATTGATGTCGGCTTCGCAGATCCGTGGATCGGTGAGCCGCAGGAGCTCAGTGCCCCGGCGCTCTTGGAATTCGCCGGCATTCCACCCGCGAAGGTTCGCGCAATTCCCGTGCACCAACACCTCGCAGAGAAAATCCACGCATATACGCGACGCTATGGCAGCCGTGCGTCAACGCGAGTAAAAGACCTGGTGGACATGGCGCTCATCATCGAGGGCGTGCCAATCGAGGAAGAATCGCTGGCCCTTGTTCTACGTCAAATCTTTTCAACTCGTTCGACCCACATAGTCCCGGTGGCGCTCCCCCCGCCGCCCGTGGCATGGCAGCAGGTCTATGCGCAGCTCGCGGTCTTCCGATTCCGCAAACGCTTGGCGAGGCACATCGACTCGTGGCGACTCACGTCGATGCCGCGCTCGCGCGAGCACGCTACGTCGAGTTCCGAACGGCGCTTTGGCCGATGCTTGAGGAGTCGTTGGGCCGGACGAGCAGCGAGATTAACGAAGATCAGCACATGTTCGATCCGGCAATCGTAACGACAAGCGACCTCCGCACTCGAATTCATATTCAAGCGACGCGGGCCTTGGAATTCGGCAGACCGGAGCTCACAAGCCAGCGCCGCGACTTTGCCTATGAGCTAGCCGACGATCCGCGCACCGCCGCGATCGAGGTCGCAGCGTTTATTGATAGTGTGCGGTGATTACATTCTCTGCGAGTTACGGCTACTCATTTGTTACGAAAGTACTAAGAGAACCGCGGACCGCCATTTAAGCGTGGCAAAAGGAACGGCCCTGGTTCTCGACAGCCCTTGACGACGCTCGCTTCTCGGGGCCGTGGCTGCGGGTCCATTCGAGATCGGCGAGACGCTCGGAGACGAAGCCGGGGCGCCGAAGTCATCCGCCGCATCCTGCGCCGCGAAGGCTACGCCGCCCAGCGCAGCGTCGTCGCCGAAGTGAACCCGTCCGAAGCGCCCGTCCTCTCGCTCGACGCCGCCATGCTGCTCGTCGAAACCGCCCTCCTCCGCGCCGGCGCGAAGTCGGCAACCCGCGAAGAAGTCCAAGACGCGATGGCCGACCTCGTCCGAGCCGCCGAAGCCATCCGCATCAAACCGAGACGGCATCATAATCCGCCGCGGCCCTTTAGCGCCCAATGCAATGCAGAGACTCCGAAGTGGCGGGGATGGCGTTAGACAGCTTGCTCTGCTCGACTTAGGAGTCGCCTGCTAAACAGGTCAGCCGCGACATGAGCGCTACAATAAGATGACAAAATAACGACGTTTATGCTACCCTAGTGCTATGGCTGCGATCCTTGAAGAGTTGTATGACAATATCGGGCGAGTCGACATGGCGGCCGTAGCCGAGATGACCGGCGAGCCGATCGCGCGGCTCGCGCAGATGACGCCGCTGACGGCCGGCGCTCTGCGCAAGAACCCAACCTCAGAACGAGCGCAGCCGGCAGCGCGCCGCTTCGTGGGCATGTTCGCTAGCGCAGCGCGATTGCTCGGGAGTCGCAAAGCTGCCCTGATTTGGTTGCGAACGCCCCACCCCGAACTCGAGAACCACAGTCCGCTCGATTTGCTCTACGACCAGCGCTTCGAAGCCGTCGAGGGTCTCGTTCACGACCTTCGCTCCGGCGCTCCTGGATGATCAGCCAACGCAGACTCGAGCAGATTCTCGCATCAATTGCAAGCAGCGCCCAGCGAGTATGTCGTATAAGATTCAGCCACGCGAGTGACTCACGGGGGTACATCGATCGCGGCACATGACGCCGCGATCCAGCAACGCGTGCCGCATCTCGCCGGCGTTCTTGTAGCTTCCGTCGTCGTTGCGAAGCAGCTCGATCGGGAGGTGGACGGCACCCGGAACGTGCCCCGCGCGGCCGGCGCCTGCGGTCGCGCCGGACGGCCTTCGCCGCCAGGTATCCCGAAACCGCGCCGCGAGAGCATCCTACTCTGATGCCGCCTACTGCAGCGATCGAGTTTTCCGGCGTCCAGAAGTGGTTCGGGAACAACCACGTCCTGGCCGACGTCGACCTGTCGGTCGCGACCGGCGAGGTGCTCGTCGTCGTCGGGCCGTCGGGTTCGGGAAAGAGCACCTTGATCCGCTGCATCAACGGGCTCGAAGCGGTGCAGGCCGGGACGGTCGTCGTCGACGGCAAGCAGCTCATCGCGAAGGGCGGCGCGCTGGCCGCGATCCGGCGCGAGGTCGGGATGGTCTTTCAGGCCTTTCACCTCTATCCGCACAAGACCGCGCTGGAGAACATCACCCTCGCACCGATCGCGGTGAAGCGCGTCTCGCGCGAGCAGGCCGAGCGTGAGGCGCGCGCGCTGCTCGAGCGCGTCGGACTGCCGGAAAAGGCCGACGCCTATCCGGCGCAGCTCTCCGGCGGCCAGCAGCAGCGCATCGCGATCGCGCGCGCGCTGGCGATGCAGCCGAAGGTGCTGCTCTTCGACGAACCGACCAGCGCGCTCGACCCCGAGATGATTAAAGAAGTGCTCGACGTGATGAAGGACCTCGCGCACACCGGGATCACGATGGTCGTCGTGACCCACGAGATGGGCTTCGCCCGCGAGGTCGGCGACCGCGTCGTCTTCATGGACGGCGGCCGCATCGTCGAGCAGGCGCCGCCCGAGCAGTTCTTCTCCGCGCCGAGCAACTCGCGCGCGCAGCTCTTCCTCTCCAAGATTCTCGCCCACTAACCCACGCCGCCGTCACCCTGGTCGGAGGTCATTCATGAAACTCACGCGTCCAACCATTCTCACGGCAGCCTTCGCGTTCGTCGCGGTGTTCGCGCTCGGCCCCGCCGTGCCGGTGCGCGCCGCCGACGACAACTCGGTCGACGCAATCAAGAAGCGCGGCACGATCAAGATCGGCGTGAAGTACGACGCGCCGCCGTTCGGCTCGCTCAACCCGCAGACGAATCAGGTCACCGGCTTCGACGTCGACATCGCGCGCGCGATCGCCAAGAAGATCCTCGGCTCGCCCGACAAGGTGGAGCTGGTCCAGGTCAAGTCCGACAACCGCATCCCGCTGGTGCAGAACGGCGACATCGACGCGTTCGTCGCCACCGCGACGATCACGCCCGCGCGCATGAAGACGATCGACTTCTCGAATGTCTACTACCGCGCCGGCCAGTCGCTGCTGGTCAAGAAAGGCTCGCCGGTCAAGAGCTACAAGGACCTCGAGGGCAAAGGCGTCTGCTCCGTCCAAGGCTCGACGCCTGAACAGACGATCCGCCGGCTCGTCCCCAAAGCGAACGTCGTCACCTTCGAGACCTATCCGGAATGCCTCACCGCGCTGCGCGGCGGCCGCGTCGACGCGGTGACGACCGACAACGTGATCCTCGGCGGCTTCGAAGCGCAAGACCCGAACAATCTGGAGCTCGTCGGCGGCCTGTTCACCTTCGAGCCGTACGGAATCGGGATTCGCAAGGGCAACGCATCGCTGGTCAAGGCGATCAACGACACGCTCGCCGATCTGAAGAAGAACGGCGAGTACGCGAAGCTGCACGAGAAATGGCTCAAGAAGCCGCTTCCGGCCGACTTCAACAAATGGTACGAGATGCCGGCAGCCGCCGCGGCGGAGCAGTTCGCCAACCAGAAAGTCGGCTGAGCCCAGATGGATTGGTCGGTCCTGGGCGAGAACGCCGGACTTCTCGCCCACGGGCTGCTGGTCACGCTCGAGGTCTCCGCGCTGGCGCTAGTGCTGGCGCTCCTCCTCGGCGTGATCGTCGCAACGCTGCGCGTCGCACCGTCGCCGCCGCTGCGCCGCATCGGCACGGCGTACGTCGAGGTCTTGCGCAACGTCCCGCTGCTGGTGCAGCTGTTCTTTCTGTTCTTCGCGCTGCCGAGCGTGGGGATCCGGCTCGACGCGTTCCTCTGCGGCGTGCTCGCGCTCGGCGTCTACACGTCCGCGTTCGTCGCCGAGGCGATCCGCAGCGGGATCGCGGCCGTCCCGAAGGGCCAGCTCGAAGCCGGCCTTTCGAGCGGGATGGGCTACGCTCTGGAGATGCGGACGATCGTCCTCCCGCAAGCGGTCGCGAAAACGATCCCGCCGCTCGGCAACACCACGCTGAACCTGATCAAGAACTCCTCGCTGGTGAGCACCGTCTCGGTGCTCGACGTGCTCGGCACCGCGAACCTGATCGGCTCGCGCACTTTCGAGTACGTCCCGATGTTCGTCGGCGCCGCTATCTGCTATCTGATCCTCACGATCCCGACCGCGTTCGCGGTGAACCGGCTCGAGAAGCGGTACGCGCGCTGATGGACCTGAGCTGGCTCTTCAACGGCCCGACGCTGATCTTTCTCGCCGGCGGCCTCGGCATCACGCTCGAGCTGGCGGCGATCTCGATCGCGATCTCGTTCGTCACCGGCGTTTTGCTCGCGCTCGGGCGCCTCTCGCGCTTCCGGCCGCTGAGCCTGATCGTGACGACGTACATCGAGGGAATGCGCGCGGTGCCGGTCTTGCTGGTGATCTTTTTCGCCTACTTCGCGCTGCCCCGGATTCTCGGCTTGAAGCTCGACCCGTTCGTCGCCGGCGTGATCGCGCTGTCGGCGTTCACCGCGGCGCTCGTCGCGGAGATCGTGCGCGCCGGCATCCTTGCCGTGCCGAAAGGCCTCACCGAAGCCGCGCTCTCGCAGGGGCTTTCGCAAGCACAGGTCCTACGCATCGTTACGTTGCCGATCGCCGTACGCCAGATGATGCCGGCGCTGGTCGCGCAGTTCGTGACCCTGCTGAAAGACACGTCGCTCACCGCGGTCATCGGCATCCTCGAGCTCACTCGTCGCGGCCAGATCGTCTTCGCGCAGCCGCCGTTCCAGCCGATCCCCGTCTTCGCGCTGATCGCGCTGATCTATTTCACCGCGAACTTCGGCCTCTCGCAAATCGGCCGCCGCCTCGAAGCCCGCACGCTCTGACGACGACCGCCCGCCGGCTCCGATCAGCCCGGCAGGTCCGAGTGCTCGAAGGCGTCCATGAAGTTGCCCGGTTTCGGAAAGTCCGGAATCATGCGGCGCGCCACGTCCGCGACGAAGCCGGCGGCGGCGCGCGGCTTGCGGCGCGCGACGTCAACCGTTGCGTCGATGAACGCGCGCCGGAACCCGTCGCGCGGCACCGCCTTGAACACCTCGTCCGCAATGCGCCGCTCTGCCGGCTCGAATCCGCCCAGCACGTCGCCGCCGATGCCGTTGGCCAGCGCGCGCACTTCGACTTCCTTGTACTGCGCGATCCCGCCGGTCGCGTGCAACGCGACGGCGTCCCAGGCGATGCGCGCGGCGTCGGCGTCGCGGCCGTGCTCGAGCAGAACCTTCCGCGCGACGTCGGCGCCGTCGATCTCGAAGCCCCGGTTGGGCGAGCGATACGCCGCCGTCATCCCCAGATCGTGCGCGATCCCGGCCACGTAGAGGATCTCGTCGTCCATCTGCTCGCCCGGCGCGCCGAGCGCGCGCGCCAGCAAGAACGAGCGCAGCGCGTGCCCGAACAGCGGTGCAGGATATGCGGCGCGCGCGAGCTCGGTCACCGCGAGCGCGGCCGGCGTCTTCGGAATGCGCACGCCGGCGATCATCTCCGGCAACGGTGAAGCCTCCGTAGCGCGCTCGGCGCCGCCGACCGCGACGAGACCCGCGCAGCAACCCTCGCGCACGAACAACTCTCGCGTCATGGTATCGATCGTAGCAGACGCGGCATCGTGCGCCAGAGCCAATCCACGAGGCGCACTGCGTCCACCGTAACAGCTGCCTCCGAAACTGCCGGCGCCCCGCCCGTCGTAGCCCTTTACAGGGCACGGGCTTTCGGCTCGACACCGGACCGAACTGCTGGACGGGCTTGCACCCGCAGATTCGCGTGACGGTCGCAAACGGCGACGGCGACGACCATCACGGCGACTCCGACTAGCTCGACCGGCAGGTCCTAGGCCTCTTTGCGAGCACTCACCCGGCCGAAACAAAAGCCGTGGAGTTCGCAAAGGGGTCGTCTTGAAGCGCCTGGGGTTCCTTTTTCTCGCTAGCATTCTGCTGCTGCCGAATGCGGCGCCGGCGCAAGTCGCCTCGCCTGCGCCCGCTGCATCGGCGCCGGCCGAAGCGGCCGGCGTCGTGCGCGAGACGCTCGCCAACGGCCTGCGCGTCATCGTGCTGCCGAACAAGCTGGCGCCGGTCGCGACGACCTACGTCTCCTACGGGGTCGGCTCGGACGACGACACAATGCCCGGGATCGCGCACGCGACCGAGCACATGCTCTTCCGCGGCACGTCCGACGTCTCGGGCGGACAGCTCGCCGACATCGCCGCGCGCATGGGCGCCGAGTACAACGCGTTCACCACCGATCAGTACACGCTCTACTACTACAAGTTCCCCGCGGCGTACGCCGACGTCGTGCTGCACCTCGAAGCCGACCGCATGGCGAACGCCGCGATTCGCGCGCAGGACTGGGCGACCGAGCGCGGCGCGATCGAGCAGGAGATCCGCGCGCAGGAGAGCCGCCCGCTGCACGCCGTCTCGATGAAGCTGCGCGAGCGCTTCTTCGCCGGAACGCCGTTCGCGACCGCGTCGGCCGGCACGGTGCCGAGCTTCGAGAAGATGACCGCCGACGACATCCGCGCGTTCTACCGCGCGTGGTACAAGCCGAGCAACGCCACGCTGATCGTCGCCGGCGACGTCGACCCGCAGCGCACGCTCGCCGACGTGCACCGGCACTTCGACGCGATTCCGGCCGGCGAGGTTCCGGCGCGCAAGCCGATCGAGGTCCCGCCGCTCGCCAGCTCGTCGCTCGAAGAGCCGATCGACTTTCCGGTCGGCGTCGGCGTGCTCGCGTACCGCCAGCCGGGCTCGAACGACGCGGACTACGCCGCCTCGCGCGTGCTCGCGCAAGTCTTCAGCAGCGGCCGCGGCGTGCTGGCCGACCTCACCGCGACCGGCAAGACGCTCGGCGTGTTGAGCTTCACCAACCAGTATCCCGAGATGGGCGCCGGTTTCTTGCTCGCGATTCCCGCCCGCGGAAGCACGCCCCAGGCGGCGCAGTCGCTCCTGTCCGGCGTGCTCGACGACTATCGCACCAACGGCGTTCCGGCCGAGCTGATCGACGCGGCGCGCACGCGTCTGCTGAGCGAACAGGCGTACCAGCAGTCCTCGATCTCCGGGCTCGGCCTGGCCTGGGCAGACGCGAACGCGCAGCATCGCACGCCGGATGCGGTCTACGCGGCGATCGCCAACGTCACCGCCGACGACGTCAACCGCGTCCTGCGCACGTACTACACTGCCGATCATCGGCTCTCGATCGTGCTGACGCCGAAGCCCTCGTCGACGGTTCCGAAAACCGACCCGAGCGCCGGCATCGAGCATGTCGGCTTCACCCCGACGATGCACGAGCCGCTCCCGGCGTGGGCCCAGTCCGCGCTGAAAGCCCCGCTGCACCCGCCCTCCGGCGAGATCGGCGCGCGCCCGCACCGGCTCGCGAACGGAATGCGCTACGCGGTGCGCCGCGAGACGGCGGCGCCCACCGTCGTCGTGAGCGGCGTGATCCGCACCAGCCCGCTGCTCTACGAGCCGAAAGGAAAGGACGGCGTCCACCTGCTCGTCGACGCACTGCTCCCGTGGGGCACGACGACGTACGACCGCAAAGGCTACGAAGCGCAGCTCGACGCGATCGCGGCCTCGGCCGCGCTCGGCGAGTCCTTCGCGCTCAAGGTGCAAGCGAAAGACTTCGAGCGCGGGATCGCGCTGCTCGCCGACGGCATGCTGCATCCCGCCTTCGCGCCGTCCGCGTTCGCGATCGTGCGCGCGAACACGATGCAGAGCGTGGCGCTCGCCGACAAGCTGCCGAAGACGAAAGCCGAGCTCGCGCAGCGGCTCGCGCTCTACCCGGCCGGCGACCCGCGGCGCCGCGACGTCACCGAGCAGACGATCGCCGGCAGCAGCCTCGACGACGCGAAGCGCTGGTACCGCTTCGCGTTCCGCCCCGACGAGACCACGCTGGCGATCGTCGGCGATGTCGCGCCCGAGCGCGCGGACGCCGCGATCCGCAAGTACTTCGGCGCGTGGAAAGCGGCCGGCGCGCCGCCGTCGTTCCGCTTCCCGCAGCTGCGCGCGAAGGCGAAGCAGGCGCAGACCGTGACCGTGAAGGTTCCGACCAACGTTCAATCCGAGGTGACGCTCAAACAGGTGTTCCCGATGCGGCGCGACGACGCGGACTACGTGCCGCTGCTGCTCGCGAACACGATGCTCTCCGGCGAAGGGACGGGCTCGCTGCTGATGGAGGAGTTGCGTACGCACCGCGGCTACGTCTACACCGCCGACTCCGACTTCAACGTGAACGCGGCCGGCGCGGAGTTCAGCATCTCGTTCTCGAGCGATCCGAAGAACGTCGGCCGCGCGAACGCGGCGGTCGTCGCGATGATCAAGCGTTTGCAGAGCGCGCCGCTCTCGGCGGTCGAGCTGCAGCGCGCGAAAGCGCTGCTGCTCGCGCAGCGCGTTCTGCCGCTCGACAGCTACGCCGGCGTCGCGGCCGACATGCTGGCCGGCGTGAAAGACGGCTACACCGAGTCCGACGAGAGCTGGTTCTGGAACGCGCTGCTGCGCACCACGCCGGGGCAGATACAGCACGCACTGCGCCGCATCGACGCGGACCATTTCGTCCGGGTGATCGTCGAACCGGGGTCGTAACCGGCGCTGGGCGTCGAAGCTTGGTACGGTGAGCAGCCGTCCCGGCGGGTAGTCGTCCTTGAATTCTCGTTTCGTTGTGCTACTATGGCCGCATCCACGTACGTCAAAAGTCGTGGCTGCGGTACCTCGGGATTTCATGCCCGGGGTCTGTCGTGCTTCAGGTCTCTCGTACGTCAGGCGAAGGTTTCAGCAATGAGCCCGGCTGTGTTCTCCGTTGACCTCGAATCCAAGGCAGCATATGTCTCCTACCGGCCCTCGTCGCAGATCGCGCAGCAAGTGCGCGTCGTGCGGGGACGAACCGGGCGACTGGGCGCGATTCCCTATGGCCCGGCGCTGCACGGCATGCCGCACCTGATCGCCGAGTACGACGCCGCGGGCGAAGTCGTCGGCGTGCAGTTGCATGGCATTTCACCGGAGCTGATCGGCCTCGCCGACGAGTTCCTCGGCCTGGTCGACCTCGCGCTCCCCGACCCGCTCGCGCGCACGATCCTGGCCTGACGTAACGCGCGAAGCGCGTCTTCGCTATTTCTTTACGCGCCGCCACGTCGCCGATGGCGTCGTGGGCGCTCAGGGAACGACGAGTGCCGAGCGGAGGTCGATGAACGGGCCGCCTTCCTTCGCGTTCGGCGCGTCGGGCTCGAAGCGCAGCTCGTGCGGTCCGCTCGTGCGCCAGCGCCACGCGAACAGAACCGCGTCGGGAAGCGCTTTGCCCGCGCTGGATTTGTTCTGCCAGATCCCCGTGCGGTCGACGGGCTCGCGGCCGTCGATCAGCAATCGCGCCCGGCCGAGCTCGCAGCAGCGTTCGCCGAGCGTTCCGCGCAGCGCGACCGCCGAGCCGGTGAAGCGGAAGGTCTGCGGCAGCGATGTGATCGCGAGCGGTTGTGACGACATCGCCGGCCAGGGATCGTTCGCCTCCGGGCGCTCGTTCGGCGCGAGCGCGCCGGCCGCGATCATCAGCGCGAGCGCGCCGTTCGCCTGCCAGGCGGTGACGACGCCGCTCGGCGGCGGGCCGTCGAAGAAGCGGCCGTACGCGCCGTCGGTCGCGCGCCGCGCGTGCGCGGCCGCGGCGGCGTTGCGCACGATCCAATCGCGCGCGGAGCTCTCGCCGTCGCGCGCGAGCAGCAGCATCGCGAAGACGAGCGGCTGCACGATGTCGTTCTCCGCTTGCAGGTCGGTGAAGACGTCGCGGTCGTCGTCGAGCGCGCGGATCGCGCGCGCCGTCACGCGCGCTTCTTCGCCGTAGCGCCTTTCGCCGGTGGCGCGCGCCAGCACGAGGCCTGCTTCGATCATCACGCCGTTGACGGACGCGAAGAAACGGTGCGGCAGCGCGCGGCACGTGTGTCCGTCGTCGAAGACGTAGACGGTGTAGAGCGGCAGCTCGGGATCGAGGAACCACTTCCGCACCGCCGCATAGTGCCGCGTTGCGTCCTCGAGATAGTCGCTGCGCTTCAAGCGCTCCGCCAGCAGCGCCGCGGCGAGCGTTCGGTTCGCGTCGGTCTCGAGCGTCTTCAGGCCGCCGCTCTCGGCGTGCGGTCGCTGGTAGTCGATCTCCGGACACGCGCCGCGCGCGAAGACATCGGAGCTCGCGATGAACCGGTACGCGGCTTCGGCGTTCGTCAGGGCTTTGCCGTCACGGGTCGCGTCGTACGTGCGCACGGCCGCGACGGCGTCCCACATCGGCACGTCGCTCCACGCGGTGCAGCGCGGCCGCCGGCAGTCGCCGTAGGCGGGCTCGGTCTGTTCGAGCTCGCGCAGCAGCGAGAGCAGCGTTTCATCGTGCGTCAGCAGCCGGCGCTCGTAAACGATTGCGGTGAGGCTGTCGGCGGCCCAGTCCACGTTCCCCGCACCGCAGCTCGCATCGAGGCACGCGTACCATCTTCCCGCACCCGCATAGAACCGTGTCGCCAGCGTCTCGGCGGCGTCGTCCGCCAGCGCTTTGAACGTCGCCGGCGCGACGCGCGCCGCCGCAGGCGTCGTCGTTACCTTGTAGCCGAAGACGAGCAGCAGCACGGCGTACCCGGTCCCTGCCGCGACCACGACCACGACCGCAGCGGCGAAAAACGCGAACGCCGGCGCGACGAATCGCAGCGCCGCGCGAAGGCGTCTGATGCCGACGGCACGGCCTCAGGCCGGCGTCATCGCCGGCTCGACGTCGAGCGTCGTGACGCGGTGCAAATCGCGGCGGTCGTTCGCTTCGTCGAACGGCAGGCCGCGGTGCATCGTGCACCGGTTATCCCAGATGACGAAATCGCCGACGCGCCAGGTGTGCCGGTAGACGAACTGCGGCAGCGTCGCGAGGCTCATCAGCTCGCGCAGCAGCAACCGGCCGTCCGGAACCGGCCAGCCCACGACGTGCGCGGCGTGCGAAGCGATGAACACGCTCTTCCGTCCGGACCCGGGATGCGTGCGCACCAGCGGCTGCACCGCGCCCGGGAACTGTGCACGCTCGGCGTCGGTGAACTCGGTGAAGCCGATCGTCTCGCGCGAGTAGATGATCGAATGAAACGCGCGCAGCTCCGCGATCTGCGTCTTCATCGCCTCGGGCAGCGCGTCGTACGCCGCGCGCATGTCGGCGTACTCCGTCTCGCCGCCTTTGCTCGGCACCTCTTTCGCGGAGAGCATCGAGTAGCGCGCGGACGGGCTCTGAAACGACGAGTCGCTATGCCACAGCCGGTTGCCGAGCGAGTACATCCGCCGCCGGTCGTCGCGCGCGATGATGTCCTCGTTCTCGTCGAGGTTCGAGATGTCGGTCATCGCCGGATCCTTCAACCGCGGGTTCGCGTCGATGACGCGCCGCCCGACGGTCGTAACGAGCTCGCCCCCGAGCCGCCGCGCAAACGCAACCTGCTCCTCGTCCGTGAACGGCTGCTCCCGCACGACGAGCACCGCATGCCGGTCCATCAACCCGCGGACCTCGTCGAGCCCCCGCTCGTCCAACGCCGGCAGGTCAACCCCCGAAATCTGCCCCGCAAACCCCGGATGAAGAAACCGCGCCTCCATAGCCATAGACCTATTCTACTACGAACATCAACGGGCCGGCACCGGGGCACGGACAGAAGTAGTGGCCTACATTCTGAAATTCGTCCGCGAGCTTACTGCGCTCTTCGCAGCTCTTGGTTACGCCGTCGACCAAGTGCGCGAACTCCGGCAGCGCGGTCCTCGGGTGCAGGTGGGCGACGAGGCGGGGGAACGGCCGGAGCCGCCGGACGACGTAGCGTTTGGGGATGACTTCCTCTACGATGCGGTCGCTCGGATCAACGAAGCAGTCGTCGCAAACATCGACACGGTGGATCTGTCATTGCTCGCCGTCATCGGCGGGACGCTTGCGGTCCTGGTCTTCGGGATCGACAAGATACGCGAGCTCGCGCCACCGTGGGCGATTGCGGCTTATTGGCTTCTTGGCGGTTCCGTTACAGTGTGCGCTTTCGGGTACCTAATCGGCTTCGGAAGTCCGCGAGAATCGACCGACCCCGAGTCGTTTACGGTCGCTTTCGCCGAATACCCCGGGGAAACGATATCCGTCGCTATCAAAGATACCGCGCGTGCATATCGAGACAACGCGCGTATTCGCTTGCTCAAGCGAGTCGGGGTTGTCACCGCGCTGGCGTTGCTGATTGCTGGAACGGTCGTGATCGCTCTGGCGCGCTCCATCGGCGCGGTGGTATAATCCGAGACATGAGTCATCGGCGTGTGCGGCGGACCATAGGCGTTTCGGAGGCCGTGAAGGCTATGGCGCAGCGGCTTGGACGCGAGCTCGGCATCAGGCCGCTCCAGCCGGGGGAACGCCGCCCCGATGGTTATTTCCTGGTAAGCCACCTCACCGGGAAACCCATCATCAAAGACCGCAACGCCGTGGTCCGCGACCAAGACTAGCCCAATCGTGCCGACGCGCTAACGCGCGGCGACTTCGAGGCCCATCAGGGTGCGGATGCGGTCGCGGTCGGCGGCGAGCTCGGCGGCGGGGCCGGCGTGGACGATGCGGCCGCTGTCCAGCACGTACGCGCGGTTCGATATCTTCAAGGCGAGCAGCGCGTTTTGCTCGACGATCAGGATCGCGACGCCGGTTTGCTTCAGCTCGCCGAGGATGCGGTAGACGTCCTCGACGATCAGCGGCGCGAGGCCCTGCGAGGGCTCGTCGACCAGCAGCAGCCGCGGGTTCGAGACGAGCGCGCGGCCGATCGCGAGCATCTCTTGCTCGCCGCCGGAGAGGCGGCCAGCTTTGCGCGCGCGCAGCTCGGCGAGCTTCGGCAGGTGGTCGAACACGCGCGCGATCGTCCAGCTCCCGCTCCGCCCGTTTTCGGCTAGCTGCAAATTCTCGAGCACGCTGAGATCCTTGAACATGCGGCGGCCTTCGGGGACGTAGCCGACGCCGAGCCGTGCGATCTTGTAGGCGGGCCAGCCGGTGACGTCCTGGCCGGCATAGCGGATGCTCCCGGCGCGCGGCGGGGTGAGGCCCAGGATGCTGCGCATCGTGGTCGTCTTGCCGGCGCCGTTGAGGCCGAGCAGCGCGACGACCTCTCCTTCGCCGACGGTCAGCGAGACGTCGCGCAGGATGCGGATCTTGCCGTAGTTCGTGCACAGCCCGTCGACGCTTAGCAGCGGGTCGCCGCCCGGCGTGCGCGCGTCAGACATGCTCGAGAACTCCCTCGCCGAGATACGCGCTGCGAACCGCCTCGTTCGCGGCGATCTCGGCCGGCGTTCCTTCGGCGAGCAGCTTGCCGCGGTCGAGCACGGTGATGCGGTCGGCGAGGCTCAGCACCACCCGCATGTTGTGCTCGACGAACAGCACCGTCAGCCCGAGCCGCTCGCGCAAGTCGCGGATCACGCCGATGATGCGATCGGTCTCCGCTTCGGCGAGCCCGGCCATCGGCTCGTCGAGCAGGACCAGCACCGGATCGGTCGACAGGCTCATCGCGATCTCGACCAGCCGCTGCGAGCCGTGCGCGAGCTCCGAGAGCGGACGGTCGCGCTGCGCGGTGAGGTTCACGAAGCCGAGCAGCTCGTCGACGCGCTGGTCGAGCGCCGCCTTCGCCTCGCCGCGCGGCGCGCGCAGCCGAAACGCCTGCTTCGCGTGCGCGTTCACGCCAAGGCGCACGTTTTCGTCGACGGTCAGCTCCGGGAAGATGCTCGGGGTCTGAAACGTCCGCCCCATGCCCATCGCGATGCGGCGCCAGTTCAGCATTCGCGTCACGTCGGTACCCAGAAAGCGAACGCTGCCGCGCTCGGGGAACATGTAGCCCGAAATCGCGTTGAAGAACGTCGTCTTGCCGGCGCCGTTGGGGCCGATGAGCGCGTGGATCGTGCCCTCGCGAACCTGCAGCGACACGTCGTCCACCGCCCGCACGCCGCCGAACACCTTGGAGACGTTCGCCGCCTCGAGCATAATGCGGTCAGACGCCACGCCCCACCTCGACCGGTGCGTTCGGGTCGAACGCGGCGTTGACGTCGTCGTCGGCGAACGTCTGCGGCGCGCGGCGCTTCAGTGCTTGCAGCGTGCCGAGGATGCCGCGCGGGAAGCCGAGCACGCATGCCACGAACAGCGCGCCCAGGTAGATCTGCCACCACGCCGTCATCGTCGAGATGACGTCCTTGCCGACGACGTAGATGAACGCGCCCACCAGCGAGCCCCACACGGTGCCTGCGCCGCCGAGAATCATGGCGAGCACGAAGTTACCCGACTCATGCCAGTCGAGCTGCAGCGGTGCGGCGAAGTCGATCAGCAGCCCGAAGAGCGCGCCGCTCAAGCCCGCCATCGTCGCAGAGATCAGCAACGCGACGAAGATGAAGCGGTCGGTGTTCAGCCCCAGGTAGCGCACACGCGGCTCGTTCTGCCGGATCGCGATGAGCGTGCGCCCGAACGGCGAGCGCACGATCGTGCGAAACGCGAACAGCGCCACCACGAACAGCGCCAGCGAGACGTAGTAGAAGCCGAAGTCGCTCACGACCACGTGCGCCGACGGCAGCCCCGCGTATGGGCGCACGATCTGCATGCCGTCCTCACCGCCGGTGATGTCGGTGAACTTGTACGCGATGAAGTAGAAGACCTGACCGAACGCGATCGACAGCAGGCCGAAATAGATGCCGCGCCGGCGCAGCAGGAACGGTCCGAGCAGCAGTCCGCCGAGCAGCCCCGCCGCCATCCCGATCAGAATCGCCAGCACGAAATCGACCTGCGGAAGATATTTCTGCGACAGCGCTACGCCGTACAGGCCGAGCCCGAAATACGCCGCGTTGCCGAACGCCGGCAGCCCGGTGTACCCGAGCAGCAGGTTCACGCTCATCACGGCGATCGCGGTGACGAACACCTCGCTCACCGTAGAGAGCTCCACGTGCGCCAGCGGCGAGAGCCACGGGCCGAAGCAGCACAGCACGACGACGACCGCCGAGACGAACAGCTCCCTGCGAGCAGTCACCCGAAGATGCCCTCTTCCCCGAACAGGCCCCGCGGCCGCACCAGCAGCACGATCGCCATCAGCACGTACATCGAGACCTCGCTGGCGGCCGGGATGAACAGCGTCGTCATCGAGATCGCGATCCCGACGAGCAGTCCGCCGACGATGCTGCCGAACAGGCTGCCCATCCCGCCGATGATCACGGTCACGAACGCCGGCATCAGCAGCGCGTTGCCGCTGGTCGGCGCGAGCCCGAGCAGCCCGGCCGCGAGCACGCCCGCGATCCCGGCGAGAAAGATGCCGAGGCTGAAGTTCACCGCATAGAGCAGCTGCGTGTTGGTGCCGAGCGCGGCGATCATCTCGTTGTCCTGCACCGCCGCGCGCAGCCGCAGCCCGAAGCGCGTCCGCGTGAGGAAGAGCGCGAGCGCGACGATCGCGATCACGAGCACGAGGACGATGAAGATGCGAAACGTCGGAAAATGCATGAAGCCGATGTTGGCCGCGCCCGAGAGGGACGGCGGCGGCGAGAACGGGACGCCGTTCGGCCCCCAGATGAGCCGGAACACTTCCTCGGCGATGAGGGAGAGTCCGAACGTCATCAGGAGGCTGTAGAACGGCTCGCGCTTGTAGAGCGGGCGCACCAGCAGCCGCTCCACCACGACGCCCACGAACACGGCGAACAGCGGCGCCAGCACCAGCGCCCACCCGAACGGGACGTTGCGCAGCACCAGCGAGTACGCGAGGTAGCCGGCCAGCGTCATGAAGCTCCCGTGCGCCATGTTGATGGTCCCGGTCAGGTTCATGATCAGCGAGAGACCGAGCGCCACGATCGCGTAGAACGCGCCCAGCACGATCCCGTTGAAGAGCTGGGGCCCGAGGTGCTCGATCACGCCGACGTCAGCCGGGATAGCCCAGCTTGCAGACGGCCTGCTTCTGCGCGATGGTTTGCTCGACGGCTTCGGCGGCGTTGACGTCGGTGACGTCGAACAGGTCGTACTTGTCGCCGGGCGTGCCGTTGGGGCGGATCTTCGCGACCCACATCGGCCACATCAGCTGGTGGTCTTCCTTGCGGTAGTACGCCGAGCCCGCGAAGATCGAGTTGAAGTGCGTGCCTTCGATCGCGCGCGCCACCTTCACGGCTTCGATGCTCTTCGCGTCGTGCATCGCCTGCGCCAGCCGGTCGAGCGTGATGTATCCGAACGCATCGCGCGCGGTCGGCGGACGCCCGTTCTTGCGGCGGGTCGCCTCGGCGACGAACTCGTGCGCGAGCTTGTTGTTCTTCCCGAGCGTCTTGTCGCTCTTGTAGTACCACTCGATGCCCCAGTAGCCTTCGCGCGCCTCGGGCGGCAGTCCCCAAAGCGGCTCGAGCTCGACCTGCGGCCCGCCGACCGGGTACTTCTTGAGCAGCCCGAACTGGTTCATCTGCTTGAGGCAGTTCGTGTAGTCGTCGCCTTGGACGAGGACGAGCACGACGTCGGGCTTCGCGGCATCGATCTTGGTGAGGTAGGAGCTGAAGTCGGTCGTACCCAGCGGCGTCAGCTCGTTGCCGACGATGCTGCCCCCGATGTGCGCGAGCACGTCCTTGAAGCCGGCCTCCAGCGAATGCCCGTACGCATAGTCCGGGGTGATGAGGAACCACTTCTTGCCGAACCGCTTCTGCAGCGCGTAGCCGGTCGCGTGCGTCTCCATCCACGTGCTGTGGCACGTGCGAAACACGCTCCAGTGACAGTTCTTGCCGGTGACGTCGTCGGTGTGGCCGCCGGAATCGATGAACAGCGTGTTGGTGGTCGTCGCGACGCCGGCGACCGACAGCGACACGCCGCTCGACACGGTGCCGACCAGCGCCGCGACCTTGTCCTGGTTGATGAGCTTGCGCGCCTTCTGCGCGGCGATGCTCGTGTCGTTCTGCTCGTCTTCCTTCACCAGCTCGATCTTGCGGCCGAGGACACCGCCGCGCTTGTTCCACGCGTCGACGGCCATCTCGAAGCCGACGGTCTCGTTCTCCGCCGGCCCGGCATAGGGCCCAGTGTAGGGCTCGAGCAACCCAATCTTCAGCACGTCGGCGGCCTCGCCGATCTTCGGCAGGTACGCCGGGATGCCGAAGGCGGCGGCCGTGCCGGCGCCGGCGAGCGTGACGAACGAGCGACGACTGAGACGACTCATGAAACCTCCTCATCGATGCGTGGCGCGGCCCCCGAGCCGGCGCCTGGGAGGAGGCAGTTAAGACTTTTGCCGCTGCGGCCCTTTCGCTCAGTGCAAGTGGCCGGATGGGAGAAGCGCCCGGCACCGAGAAATCCTGCCCGTTATGCCGTCCACCGTGGTCAATCCGGGTCTCGAAGGAATCGTCGTCGGCGAGACCGTGCTGAGCAACGTCGAGGGGGAGGTCGGGCGACTGACCTACCGCGGCTACGACATCCACGACCTGGCCGAGAACGCCAGCTTCGAGGAGGTCGTGCACCTGCTGCTGTTCGGGCACTTGCCGACGCACCAAGAGCTGCACGAGCTGAACGCGCACATCGCCGCGCGCCGCGCGCTCCCCTCGGGACTGATCGCGATGATGCACGCGATCCCGCGCGACGCCTGGCCGATGGACGTGCTGCGCACCGGCGTCTCCGCCGTCGCGCACTTCGTCCCGCACCGCCCCGACGGCGCGCACGAGACGTCGGTCGACACCGCGCTCGACCTGATCGCAAAGTTTCCCACCATCGTCGCGACCTGGCACCGCATGCGCCGCGGCCTGGAGCCGATCGCGCCCGACCCGAAGCTCACCACCGCCGCGAACTTCCTCTACATGCGCACCGGCGAGCACCCGATCCCCGAAGCGGAAGATGCGCTCGACACCTACCTCGTGCTGCTGGCGGACCACTCGTACAACGCCTCGACGTTCTCCGCGCGCGTGACCGCCTCGACCGGCGCCGACATCTACGGCGCGATCACCGCCGCCGTAGCGACGCTCGCCGGCGACTTGCACGGCGGCGCGCCGAGCAAGGTCATGACGATGCTCGAAGAGATCGGCTTGCCCGACAAGGCCGAGCCGTACGTGCGCGCGCTGCTCGGCCGCGGCGAGAAGATCATGGGGATGGGGCACCGCGAGTACAAGATTCGCGACCCGCGCGCGCAGCAGCTGGAGCAGATGGCGCGCAACCTCACCGAGAAGTCGCACACCAAGTGGTACCTGATCGCGCGCGCGCTCGAAGACGCCTCGAACAAGGTGCTGCAAGAGCTCAAGCCCGGCAAGCGGATCTACGCTAACGTCGAGTTCTACACCGCGCCGACCCTCTCGTCGCTGGGGATTCCCTCCGACGAGTTCACCTGCATGTTCTCCTGCGGGCGCATCGCCGGCTGGACGGCGCACGTCTTGGAGCAGTTCGCGCACAACCGCCTGATCCGCCCGCAGGCGACCTACGTCGGACCGCAAGTCCATCCGTACGAGCCGATCGGCGAGCGCCGCGCGCAGAACGGCAAGCCGAACGGCAAATCCGCGGGCCCTTCGACAAGCTCAGGATGACGTGAGCCCGCGTAGCGCGCAGGTGCGGCGCGAGACGAAGGAGACGCGGATCGAGCTGCGGCTCGCGCTCGACGGCGGCCCGGTCTCCGTCGAGACCGATGTCGACTTCTTCGACCACATGCTGACCGCGCTGGCGACGCACGCCGGGCTCGGTCTCGAGCTGGTCGCGCACGGCGACGGGATGGACCATCATCATTTGGTCGAGGACGTCGGGATCGCGCTGGGCCGCGCGATCGACGAGGCGCTCGGCGAGAAGCGCGGGATCACGCGCTTCGGCTCGGTCGCGGTTCCGCTCGACGACGCGCTGGTGCAGTGCGCGGTCGATCTGAGCGGCCGGCCGTTCTTGAACTACGACGTCCCGCTCTCCGCGCCGGCGCTCGGCGCGCTCCCGACCGAGCTGATCCCGCACTTCTTCCGCAGCGTCGTTGACCACGGCAAGTTCAACCTGCACCTGCTGCGCTGGGCCGGGACGAACAACCACCACCTGTGCGAGGCGGCGTTCAAGTCGTTCGCGCGCGCGTTCGCGCAGGCGAAGGCCCTCACCGCGTCGGCCGAGGTGCCTTCGACGAAAGGTTCGTTGACCGAACGCCCGGGCTGACGCTCAGAAGCTGAACATCACGGCGACCACGACCAACACGACGGCCGCTCCGAGCACCGTCGCGGAGAAGTCGTACTCGGGCGGCAGCCTCTTCTTTTGCCGGCGTTCCTTCGCGCGCCACCCTGCGATCGTGATCAACCCTGTGGGCCCTCCTGGCCAGGTTCCCCTCGGTCGCTTCTTTCCGTGAACCGGCTCGGCCGAAACGTGTTTTCAGCCCGCGACGAACTCCAGCGCCTCGGCGGCGCTCTCGCGGAAGTGCGCCTCGCGGATCGAGCCCGCGTGGGTGAGCCACTCGTTCGGCGGCGCCGGCGGCACGATCGCGACCGTCGCGCCGTAGCGCAGCGAGCGCCGGATGAAGATGACGATCTCGGCCGCGACGATGGCGTCGACGTGGCCGACCTTCGACAGGTCGACGACCAGCGGCCGGCCCTTGGCGACCTTCGCCGCTTCGAGCGCCGCATGCACTTCGGGGTACCGCTCCACCGCCAGGTCGCCGGCAAACGCCACCACCGCCGGGTCCGTCACGACCACACCGCCGAGCACCGCATGCCTACAGAATACTCGCCGAACGCTCGCCCGGCAATCGTCACCGTTCGGTCATTCCCTGATTCATTTTCACAGGAACGGGCACGTACGAGGACCGTGGACGATTCCCGGTACTGGTCGTACGTCGGGGCTCGGGCCGAGGAGACGTCGGGCGTTCGCCGCGAGGTGCGCACCTTCTTGGAGACCGAGGCCGACGCCAAGCGCTCGGACCTCGACGCCGCCGAGCTTGTCGTCGGCGAGCTGGTCGCGAACGCGGTCCGCCACGGCGCGCCGCCGTTCGGCGTCTGCATCGACTGGCACGACGACCCGCCGATCCTGTGCGTCGTCGACCGCGGCCCAGGGATGCGCCCGCTCTACCCGGCGCCCGACCCGGAGTCCGAGCGCGGCCGCGGCCTGCTGCTCGTGCGCGCGCTCGCCGGCGACGTCGTCGTCGACGCGGCCGACGGCGAGCGCAACGGAACGCGCGTCGTCGTGGCGCTGCCGGTCCACCGCCGCGAGCGGCCGCGCGCGGCCTAGTGGGTTCACCGTTGGTGAACCCTCGCGTTCGGGCTTCGCCCGATCCGCCAGCGGTTTAGCGATGCGGGCGGATGCGGTAGATCGCGCCGCCCAGATCTTCGCTGATGAAGAGCGACCCGTCCGTGCCGACCGCGACGCCGGTCGGGCGGCAGACGCGCGAGCCGTCCGCGCTCTGGCAGCCACCGAGGAACTCGGTCCACTGCGCGCCGGGATTCGACCAGTCGACGCTCTTCGCAGGCTCGCCGTTCTTGAACGGCAGGAACGCGACGCGCGGCGGGACCGGCGGCTGGTGCCACGAGCCGTGCAGCGCGACGAATGCGCCGCCGCGGTAGCTGGCCGGAAAGGCGTGCGCGCCGGTCGCGCCCAGCGGGTAGAACGCCGCGCCGATCGGCGTGTCGTACGCCGGAAAGACTGCTTTCGGAACGACGACGTTCGCACAGCTCGCATTGCCGATCGGCTTGCGGTCGTCGTAGCAGGTGAGCCAGCCGTAGTCCGGCGTCCCCGCGTGCGCGCTCACGTCGTCGAAGATCTCGTACGGGTGACCGTGCTCCAAGTCGTCGCGCCCGGCGACGCCGGCCCACAGGTCGGCGTTGCCCGGCGCAAGCGCGAGCGCGATCGCGTTGCGGATGTCGACCGCGCGCGCGTGCATGTTTTTGCCGTCCGGCGTCATCGCTTGAATCGTCGCGCGCGTCGGATCCGTTTCCTTGCAGGCGTTGCACGACGAGCCGACGCTCGCGTAGAGCGTGCCGTTCGCGAGCGCGACGGTCGTCGTGCTGTGCGAACCGCTCCCGCCTGGGCGAACGCTCGCAATCTTCTGCGGCGCGCTGCGCGCTTCGCGGTCACCGCTGCGGTACGGGATCCGGTAGACGCCGAACTGGCCGCCCGCGTACAGCGTGTCGCCGACGATCGTCACGCCGTGCATCGGACGGTCGTCGAAGCTCGCGAAGATGCGCGGCGCGCCGGCGTTCTTCTCGGCGTCGGGGACGACGTAGATCGCATCGCCGTTCGTGCCGACGAACAGATCGCCGTTCGGCGCGACGGCGAGCTCTCGGGCGCGCGGAACGGTCGCGATCCGCTCGATGCTGAACCCGCTCGGCACGGTCGGGAGCGGGTCGGCCGCGCGCGCCGGCAGCGCGCCGAGCGCGACGAGACCGGCGAGCAGCGGGACGTGTATCGAACGACGGCGCACGCCTCGCCCTCTCAGCGACGAACCTTCGCGCTGGTCGCGAGCGCCGAGGGCCGAATGCGGTAGATGTTTCCGGTCGCGTCGTCGGCGACGAACAAGCTCCCTTGCGGGCCGACCGCGACACCGGTCGAGCGCCCGATCCGCGCCCCCGACGCGTTTTGAAAACCGGTCAGGAAGTCGTTCCACTGCGCCGTCGGGTCGTTCCAGTTCACCGCGCGCGCCGGCGCGCTGCCGTTGAGCGGCACGAACGCGACGTGCGGCGGCGCGATCGGCACGCCGTTGCTGCCGGCGTGCCACGAGCCGTGCATGCTCGCGAAGAGCCCGCCGCGCCAAGCGGCCGGAAAAGCGTACGCGCCGGTTTGCGATGTCGGATAGACGGCGACGCCGATGATCGTCGAGTACGCGGGGAACACCACTGCCGGAACGACGACGTTCGAGCAGTTCGCGCCTGGCGTGTACGCGACGTGGTTCTCTTCGCAGTCGGGCCAGCCGTAGTCGGCCGGCGCGGCGCGCGTCGAGACCGGATCGGCGTACTCGTACGGATGGCCCTGCGGCAGATTGTCTTGTCCCGCGCCGCCGGCCCACACGACGCCGCTGACCGGATCGGTGGTGATGCCGATCGCGTTGCGCCAGCGCCGCGCCTGCGCGCTCATGCCGCTGCCGTCGAGCGCCATGCGCTGAATCGTCGCCCGCGTCGGATCGGTCTCGACGCAGGCGTTGCACGACGAGCCGACGCTCACGTAGAGCGACGAGCCGCTCACCGTCACCGAGCTGCTGGTGTGGTCGGAGCTTCCGCCGGGGCGAACCGACGCGATCTTCTGCGGCGTGCCGCTCTGCGCGCCGGTGCTGTACGGGACGCGGTAGACGCCGAACTGCGTCGCGACGAACACGAAGCCGCCGCCGTACGCGACGCCTTGCGCCGGCGCGTCGTCGATCGTCGCGAACGTCGCCGGCGTTCCCGCGGCGCCCGGGCTTTCGGCGTTCGGCACGATCGCGACCGTCGTCCCTTCCGTCCCGACGATCAGGTCGCCGTTCGGGAGCGGGGCCAGCTGGCGCGCGCCGCCGACCTGCGCGATCGTGCTGATCAGGAAGCCGGCCGGAACGTGCAGGTTCGGATCGGCGGCCGGCGCCGGCGGAACGCTCGGCGCGCTGGTCGGCGTCGCGGTCGGAACGGGGGTCGGCGTCGCGGGCGCGCTGGTCGGGCCGCCGACGACCCCCACTACGACACCGGGCGGCTGATTGTTGCCGCTCGCCGGCGTGGTCGAGCCGCCGCCGGAGCATGCGGCGAGCGCGGCGGCAAGCAACGCGGCGCCGGCGAGCGAAGCGAGAAGCTGGTGCACTCGCAGCGGATCGCGGTGATCGACTACGGCGGCGGGAACGTCGGCTCGCTGCTGGCGGCGCTCGAGCGGCGCGGTGCGTCCTTCGCGCTGACCGAGGATCCGCGCGAGGTCGTGAGCGCCGGCGCGGCGATTCTGCCGGGCGACGGAGCGTTCGGCGCGACCGTCGAGGCTCTGCGCGACCGCGGGCTGGACTTGGCGGTGCGGGAGACGATCGCCGCGGGGCGGCCGTTCCTCGGCATTTGCGTCGGAATGCAAGTGTTGTTCGACTCCAGCGACGAGTACGGCGGCGCCGTGGGCCTGGGTATCCTACCCGGCAACGTACGGCGCTTCACGAACGCTCCCCGCGTCCCGCACATGGGCTGGAACGACCTCGTGATCGAGCGCACGCACCCGTTCGTCGGCGGACTCGCCGACGGCGCGTGGGCCTACTTCCTCCACTCGTACTGCGTCTCGGCGGGAGCGGACTCGCTCGTCGCCTCGTGCGAGTACGGCGAGCGCTTCGCGGCGATCGTCGCCCGCGACAACGTGATGGCGACGCAGTTCCATCCCGAGAAGAGCCGCGCCGCCGGCGCCCGTCTGCTCGACAACTTCCTCCGCATCGCCGCCGCGTGAGCCGCACGCTGACGCTCTATCCGGCGATCGACTTGCGCGCCGGCCACGCCGTGCGCCTCGAGCGCGGCGATCCGGCGCGCGAGACGCGCTACGACGCCGACCCGGTCGCGCGCGCGAAAGCGTTCGCCGCCGCGGGCGCGCAGGCGCTGCACGTCGTCGACTTGGACGGCGCGTTCGGCACCGGCGAAAATCAAACCGCCCTGCGTGCGATTTGCGGGGCGGCCGGCGTTCCGGTGCAGACCGGCGGCGGGATTCGCAGCGCGAACGACGTCGAAGCGCGCTTCGCCGCGGGCGCGCACGCCGTCGTGATCGGCACGCTGCTGGTCGAAAAGCCGGACGAAGCGCGCGCAATAGCGGAGCGCTGGGGCGAGCGCATCGTCGCCGGCATCGACGCGCGCGGCGACGCCGTCGCGACGCGCGGCTGGGTCACCGCAACCGCCGTCTCGCGTGACAAGCTGGTGCGGACCGTCGCCGCGTGGGGGATTCGGCGCGTCGTCTACACCGAGATCGCGCGCGACGGAATGGGCGCCGGCTACGACGTCGCCGCGCTGGCGCACGTCGCGTCGCTTGCGCCGCTGCGCGTCACCGCCAGCGGCGGCGCGCGCACGCTCGCCGACCTGCTCGACCTGCGCGCCGGCACGCCGGCGAACGTGGACGCGGCGATCGTCGGCCGCGCGCTCTACGAAGGAACGCTCGACCTCGCCGAAGCGCTCGCCGCGCTGCGCTGATCGAGATGGGGCACTCCCAAAGTGTCGTTGTCTTCCACTGTAAGCGCCTCTTTCGCATAAGCCGCGAAAGATGTAAATTGAGCTGTCGTCAAATATCGCTATCCAAGCCATCATGAGCTCCTTGTGTAATCATGGTCTCTTGATGGTCGCTCGGATCTCCACAATTGAAAAGAGACCCAATTCGCACGAAACTGGACCCGTAGAGTCCCAATCGCCTTCGATCTGGACTCTATTCAAAAATGCGTAGATATGTAAGAGTAGACCAATGCCCAAGCTAAAAGCAAATGCCTCATGGTACGTAGCGCTGCGATTCGGAGCGTGGTTAGATTGGCAGCAAAGAAGGCTGAAATGGAGCAATTACCGGCTCGGGAAGGTGCTGGGCGGCGTACAAGCGTCACGCGTTAAGTCATGGCTGATAGGTGCACGCGCGATCTCACCGGAGACCGCATTTGATTATGGCCAGCGACTAGCTCGGGCCGGATCGGAGTTTGCGAGCGGACCACTTGCTCTTTTCGCGTGCGGCTTCTTCGCAGATTACCTGAAGCTACTCCAGCGGCTAGGCTCGATGCTATGGGACGACGGTAATCGGCTCGCAGTAACTTTATATTGTGGAACGCCACACGCACTCGCTTGGCTCGATGAATTCGGCGGAGAGGAGGTACACCGGCGCGCCATGGACAAAATGTTTGCGTCGGGAAGAGGGCTTACGCGGACCACTTATCGGGAATCGACGTACATATGTGGAAATCGCCGGGTGCCACGTTCACTAATAACAGATCTTCGCAATGACAGCTCCTCGGAGGCTATTCTTCGCAGCTATGATGACGCTTGGGAGCAAACGCTGCGAGATGAGCCATTCGCCGATGAAAGTTTCGGCTATGAAATCAATGAGACGCCGTACGACCTAGATCCCGAAGACGACGAACCATACAAGATTGCTGTGGAACGCTGGTTATCCCTGATTCGAGTGCGCCCTGAGATTTCAGAGAGTCTCAGAACTTGGGCGCTTGAGCGCCCTCGTGGAATGGGGTTCACGCCAGGCTCTTTGCTTCAATGGTTCCAAGACCGTCCCTCGGTTTTGCGGACTAAGAGTCAACTGCTATCCGCGTTGCCACAACCCGGGAACTGGACCTTAGACGAAGCAGAATGCGAGCTTCTTGGCGCCTTCGAGCGGCGGGACACCGCGATTGGCGTAATCGACTATGTCATTGAGTATGCTGCGACCAAAGAAGCGCCTTATCTAATGTTTACGGCGCCCCGAGCGTGGAGAATGCTGACTGAATGGGCAGTATTGTTGGACGAACGCGCTTTCAGAAAATTGCGACGCTTCATCCCTCCTGCTTATAGACCGATTTGGTAGCGCAATCGGTGGTGACGGGCAGTTAGGCGAGCGCCCTTCGGGTAGAAAAGACGACGTTGAAGTGATCCGCATCGTACACGAGGTCGCTGCCGGTTCATGACCTGCTCCACGACGACCATCATGTCCGAATCATCGAGGACTGAGGCCAGCTAGCTTATAATACTAAACTTAAGGAGCATGCCATCGCTGCCTCGTAGGAAAGGACCAAGCGCACGCCTCAAGTTTGGATAAACTTATTGCACTTTCACGTCATAACTCCACCTAATCTTGCCTAAAGTGCTAGAATCGACTTGTGGACCCGCTCTTGAACCCCTACCGCCCAGGTGCGGGTACGCAACCACCGCTCCTTACCGGCCGCGACGACTTGATCTCGACGTTTGAGGTTACGCTTCGACGGACGCTTGCTTTGCAACCGTCGAAAAGCCTCATGCCGATTGGACTTCGAGGGGTCGGCAAAACGGTGTTGCTCAATCGCTTCGCGGCCGACGCAGTGAAGCTGGGCTATGAGGTGTGTTCTTTGGAGGCGCCCGAAGGGGGCAATTTGCCGTTGCTGCTCGTCGCGAAGCTGCGCCGTGCGCTCTACTCCTTGGACGCCACGGCGAATCTAAGGAAAAAGATCACCCGAACAATAGCGCAAGCGCTAGGTGTCCTCAAGAGCTTTGCTCTCTCCACACCGGATGGATCGAAGATCTCGCTCGACCTCGATCCTGCAAGGGGATTCGCTGACTCCGGCAATCTGACCGAGGATCTGACTGACGTCCTAATTTCGGTCGGCGAAGCTGCAAGGGATGTCGAGAGCGGACTGATGATCGCAATCGATGAGATTCAATATCTTGAAGACAGTGAGTTTGCGTCCCTTATCACCGCTATTCACCGCACGACGCAGAAGGATCTTCCGGTTGTTCTCGTCGGCACTGGCCTGCCATCAGTGCCAGGCCGCGTTGGCGAGGCAAAGTCTTATTCAGAGCGCTTATTTGCCTTTCCATCGATCGGCTCTCTTCCCGTCGACAGTGCGAAGGCTGCCGTGTCGGAGCCGGCGGCTGCCCGAGGCGTTCGGTTCGAGGACGGCGCACTTGATGAAATCATCAAAGTAACGCAGTGTTATCCATACTTTCTTCAAGAATGGGCGTCCCATGTGTGGAATCATGCTCCCAAAACGACGATTACGCGTAGTGACGTATCGGCCGTGCGCGAGGTCGTTCAGAGCGCTCTCGACAGCAACTTTTTCCTCGTGCGGCTCGATCGTTTGACGCCTGCAGAAAAAGATTATATGCGGGTCATGGCAGAGCTTGGTGCGGGGCCTCATCGCTCTGCAGACATCGCGGCTCGGTATGGCGCAAAGATGGAGTCCGTCAGTCCGTTGCGCTCGCAGCTAATTCGGAAAGGCATGATTTATTCTCCCGCGTACGGCGACACGGCCTTCACGGTTCCATTGTTCGACGATTTTCTCCGTCGCGTAATGCCGGCGCCTCTCGCGAAAAGGCAGGCGAAGAAGAAAAGCTAGATCGCAGAACCACCTACGAGCCTAGCGGTCCGTGCCGGTGATGAGCGTGACGCGGTTCCGAAGTCAGAATCCCACTACGTCAGCGCGAGCGCCGGGGTGCCGTGGACGGCGCGCAGCTCGCTGCCGAAACGGGGGTCGCGGCCGCGGGTGACGTCGTCGTAGACGCGGGCGATTGCGGTTGCGACGGGCCCGGCGCTGCCGCTGCCGATGACGCGGTGATCGAGCGTGCGCAGCCAGGCGATGCCGACGCCGGTTCCGCACATGATCACTTCGTCGGCGGAGTACAGCTCGGTGCGGTCGATCGTGCGCTCGACGACCGGGATGCCGAGCTCGCGCGCGATGATCTGCGCGACCAGCTTGCGGGTGATCCCCTCGAGCAGGTTGTGCGCGACGCCCGGCGTCGAGACCGTTCCGTCGCGCACGACGAACAGGTTCGCCGCGGAGCTCTCCGAGACGTGGCCGTCGTCGGTGAGCATGATCGCTTCGTCGAAGCCGTTCAGCCGGGCTTCGCTCTTGGCGAGCGCCGAGTTGACGTAGCTGCCGGTGATCTTCGCGCGCGCCGGCTCGGCGTTGTCGTCGAGGCGCCGCCAGCTGCTCACGCACGCCTTCACGCCCTCGTTCGTGTCGAGGTACTTGCTGTTCGGGAACGCGACGACGAAGAGGTCGTGCTCGAGGTCGTCGAGCCGCACGCCGAACGTCTCTTCGCTCTTGTAGAGCACCGGCCGGATGTAGACGTCGCTGCGGAAGCCGTTGCGCCGGCAGAGCTCGACCGTCAGCTGCGAGAGCTCCTCCGGCGCGAGCGGCAGGTCCATCAGCAGCACCTTCGCCGACGCTGCGAGCCGCCGGAAGTGCGCGGTCGGCTCGAACACGTACAGCTCGCCGGCCCCCTCGCTCCAGAACGCTCGAATCCCTTCGAAGCATCCGGTCCCGTAGTTCAGCGCGTGCGTCAGGAGGCCGAGCTTCGCGTCGGGATACGGCTTGAACTCGCCCCGGTGGTACACGATGAGGTCGTCGAGCTGCATGCCAGCAGCATCCCACGCGCGCGCTCGCCTGTGAAGCGCCAGTTGGCCCATCGGCGGGCAGGCCACTTTCACTTCAGTGGCAAGCGGTTCGTGACGAAGCCGGAGATCTTGTCGGCGGCGTCGGGGTCGCGGTTCGCCAGCACGGCGACGACGTAGCGGCCGCCGGCGCAGATCGCGAGATCGCCGCTCATTCCGGGCGCGCCGCCGTTGTGCCCGACGCAGCGCGTCCCGTTCACCATCTCGTCCCCGAAGCCGTAGGCGTAGCGGCGGCCGCCCGGCATATCGACCTTGCCGGTGGTCAGCAATTCCGTGTAGTTCGCGTCGAGGAGCTTGTGATCGTGAAGCGCGTTCGCGAACCGCAGCAAGTCTTCGACCGTCGAATATCCGCCGCCCGCGGAGGTCCCGCGATACGGCAGCGTATCGGTGTTGGGCTTCAGGTTACCCGCCTCGTCCGTCATGTAGCCGATGCTGCGGTTGGGCACGGCGGTGCTCTCCGGCTCCGAGCCGGTCGACGTCATCCCGGCCGGAGCGTAGACGTGCTCGCGCACGTAGTCGTAGTAGCTTTGACCGCTGACCTTGTGGATGACCGCGCCGAGCAGGATGAAGCCGTAGTTGCTGTACGCCCAGCGGCTTCCCGGCTCGAAGCTCAGCCCGCGCTGGCCGTACGTGCGTACGTAGTCGTCGAGCGTGCGCAGCTCCAGCCGGTGCGCCTCGAACTGCGGGCCGAAGATGTCGCCGGTCCCGCCGGTGTGCGTGAGCAGCTCGTGGATCGTCACCTTCGCCGCGACGTCTTTGTTCGGATAGTCGGGAAGATAGGTGCCGAGCGAAGCGTCGAGGCGCAGCTTCCCGGCTTGCCCGAGCTGGAGAACCGCTACCGCGGTGAACATCTTGTTCATCGAGCCGATGCGGAAGCGCGTCTGCAGCGTGTTCGGGATCTTGTGCGCGATGTCGGCGAGACCGTACGCCTGAGCGAAGACCGGCTTGCCGTCTTGAGCGACGAGCACCGCGCCGGCAAAGCGATCGGCCGCCGAATCGCGCTGCAGCTTCGCGCGCAAGGCGGCGACGAGATCGTCCATGCTCAGGTGCGGCAGCGCGAACTCGGCGGGGCGCGGCACGGCGCGCAGCAGCAGCTCGGCGATGTGGTGCGGTTCGGCCGCCTCGACGGTCAGGATCACTTGCGCGAGCTGATCGGAGTTTCGCTCCTGCACGAGCGCGACGAACTTCGCCGGCGTGGACGACGGGTCGACTTTGCGCAGGTCGAAGCCGCCGGTCGTTTCCCGAAAGCGCTTGTCCTCCGCCAAGAACTTCACCCCCGCGGGCCAGTTCTTTTCGACGAACGCCTTGTACGCCGCCGGGTCGCCGCCGTTGAACGCAGCAAGCCAGCCCGCAAATTGCGTTCCCGCGGGCGTCTGCGGGATGGTGCTCTGCGGGACGGTGCTCTGCGCGTCGGCGCAGACCGCGCCGAGCAACACGAAGACGACGACTCGGCACGCCAAGGCGGCGCGGCGCAGATAGGTCAACGAACTCTCCTTCGGCGGCGGACAGGCTCTCTCATAGAGAGGGCTGCAGGCGGACGAATTGTTTGCGCCGGGCGGAAATTTTTCGTCCGCGTCAGCCGGGGAGCTCGCGGGCCGCGCGCGGGAGCGGGCGCAGCGCGCGCGGTCGCTGCGCGACCTGAGCCAAGCAGCGCGCGAGCGGCGGCACGGCGCGCTCGATCGCGGCCAGGCCGGCGACGCCGAAACCGAGCAGCAGCCCGCGCCGTGCCGGGGACGTCAGGTACTGCTGCGAGAGCGGCGGCGCGATCACGCCGGCGTCCTGCGCGCGCAGCGACAGCGCGCGGTCATCCGTGCTCGGGGGCAGCGGAACGACGATATGCAATCCGGACGCCGTCGGCGCGATCTCGATCCCGGCGAGCTCGCGCAGCCGCTCGATCAAACGCGCCTGGCGCTCGGCGTAGATCGCTTGCATTCGCGCGCGGTGCCGGTGGTAGTGGCCGTCGTAGATGAACTCCGCCAGGATCGCTTGATCGAACGACGAGGTCTGCCGGTCGGCGACGGCTTTGGCGGCGATGAAGGCGCCGACCAGCGGCGGCGGCGCGATCAAGAAGCCGATGCGCAAGCCGGGGAACGTCGTCGTGCTGAACGAGCCGGTGTAGATCACGCGGTCGCTGCGGTCGAGCGCGCGCAGCGTTTCGGGCCGCATGCCGTCGTAGCGGACGACGCCGTCGTACTCGTCCTCGACGATCCACGCGTCGGACTCGTCGGCCCAGCGCAGCACTTCTTCCCGGCGCGCGCGCGACATCGTGACGCCGAGCGGCCATTGGTGCGCGCTGGTGACGTGCGCGAGCCGCGCGCGCGGCGCGAGCTCGCGGCCGCGGGCGACATCGAGCCCTTCGCCGTCGACCGGAACCGGAACCATCGTCACGCCGGCGCCGATGAACGCGGCGCGCACGCTGCGCGAGGACGGCTCTTCGATCCAGACCTCGTCGCCCGGGTCGAGCGCGAGCCGGCAGACCAGGTCGAGCGCCTGCTGCGTCCCGCCGACGACGACGATCTGCTCGTCGCTGCACGCGATCCCTTTGCGCGAGCGCAGCTCGGCGGCGATCACCTCGCGCAGCGGCCGGTGCCCGGCCGGATCGCCGTAGCTCACCAGCTCCGCGCGCGGGCGGCGCATCAAGCGCGCCGCGATGCGCGACCAGGTGTCGAACGGAAAGTGCTCGAGGTCCGGAATTCCCGGCTGAAACGGCAGCGGCTGTTTCCCGAACGCGCGCTCCTCGGTGTTGATCGCCGCCAGCAGTTTGCCGCGCGACGAGGCGCGCTCCCACGAGCTGCCCCGGAGCGGTGCGGCGCGCGCCGAGAGCGCGATCGCGTTCGGTGCCACGTACGTGCCCGAACCATGGCGCGCGACGAGGTAGCCTTCGGCGACGAGCTGCGCGAAGACGTCCCCGACGGTGTTGCGCGAGACGGTCAGCTCTTTGGCGACCGCGCGCGTCGAGGGCAGGCGAAATCCGGCCCGCATCTCGCCGCGCACGATCGCGTCGCGCACGCGCACGTAGATCTGCTGGCGCAAGCTCTCGTCGGCCGCACGGTCGATCGCGAGCAGCGAAAGCCCGATGATCTGCGAACGCCGCCGCACGGACGCCATGCAAGCCCACGTTCGGCCCGCGCCGGACGCCTCCGCCCCGAGTGGCTCACACCGCGGCGCGGAAAGTGGCTCTACGCCGGCTTCGTTCAAGGCCAGCTTGACTGAGGGCCACCGGCATGAGACAATTCTTTGCCAGAGGCCATAAAATGGCGACTGGGAATTTGCAGGCAGCTTTTATCTAACGGGTGAGATAAAAATGAACGTAGCGTCTGTGCTTCGATTTCGCTTCTGCTTCGCATCGCTCGCAAGGACCTACGCGGGGGGCTCTTGCGGGTGCTAGCGATTCCGCTCGTCGCGCTAGCGATGAACGGCTGTGGTGGCGACTCAGGCCAGCACTTGGCGCCGATTCCGCAACCGCATGCACAGAAGTCCGTTTCAACGTACATCGAGACACCGACGCCGACATGTGGCGATTCAGGGTGTTGGGTATATCCGTGCGATGTCTGCTCGGCGTTAATTGAGATCATAGTCCAAGGCAACTACAGCGGTGACGCGGGGAGCAGTGGCGGCACGTCGCCCTTACCGTTAACTGACCAGTCTGCGAGTACCGACCAGGACCTGAGTGCGGTCAACACTGCCGCAGGTGCCTGTAGCGCGTTCGGCGAGGGCTACGATCCTGCCAATCAGGTGTGCTATCTGCTCGGCACGCTAGGCGAATTCGGCATGTCGAAGTTCACGTACGGCGCTTGCCGTGCGGGGTCGTATACTTACAACGGCAGCGCCTATGTGCTAACATGTAAAGTCCCACCTCACCCAAACCCAAACCAACCAAATGTATTCTATCAGTACACCTTCTTGCCGGACACAGGCCCACCTATTGTGGGGCCGGAGGCAATTGCGACTGCGGGGAGCACTCTGGAAATCACCGTGAGAGGCCCTCGGGTGGTGTTTACGAATTTGAGTATTGCATTTTTCGCTGCGGCGTCCGCGACGAAGCCGTTCACGACGGGCGGCGCGATCTCCGTGGGCATCGGTATTTGACGACGTTTTCGCGGAGTAGCGCCGCGGCATTTTCCGATGCAGCAGCCCTCTCCGCTCGATTCGCCATACCGGTGAGCCCCGGGCTCGTATTCTTCAGTGCTGTTGCACGAACCGTAGAATCGGCGGATCCACTGATTACCGCCGATATATTAGAAGCGGCGATCAGCGAGTACGCGCGTGACGCCGATTTCCCGGAACGCCTTGCGCACGACTTCATGAGGCAATTGGCTGAAAGAGCGTATTCAATTGCGAGCGACGATAGCAGCGAGGAAATTACTCTTGCGCATCTCATCCTCGTTTCAGCGGCGTTGGCAATGGAGTCCCTGGAAAAGTCGCTTCGAGCCGTCGACTGTTCTTTGAGCGGGATAGTCAGGCGCGTGGCCGGCTGGTCGCCGGAATTTCTTCTTTCCCTTCAGCCGCCGCCCCCAAGTGCCGAAAACGTCAAGAGTTTCTCCGTGACGGCGCGGCAGCTAGAGTCCGGACATTCACCCGCCGCCGGAGACAAAGACCTCTACGAATAAGCGGCAAAGCACGGCGCAAAAGGTCGCTCTATGCCGGCGGTTTCGGGCTCGGCGTGGGAACCGGCGTGCGCGGCGGGCGCGGCGGCGTGCCGAGGACGCGCCGCATCACGGGCGTCGGCGTTGCAGTCGGAGTCGGCACGGGCGTGCGCTGCACCACCGGGAGTTGGCGCGCGGCAGGTATCGGCGTCGGCGTGTACCGCACCGGCATGTGCGGCGTCGGCGTGCGCGGTGTCGGTGTGCGCGGCGCCGGTGTGCGCGGCGCCGGGGTCGGCGTGCGTTGTCCGAGCGGGAAGCGCGGTGCGGCGTGATACGTCGGCGCCGGCGTCGGATAGCCTTGGTTGCTGAGCGGCTTCACGGGCGTGAACAGGTTGATCGTCTGCGGCAGCACGATCGTCTGCGGCGTTCCGTTCGGCAGGATGATCCGCGCGGCGACGCGCGCGTACGGCTGGTTCACGCCGCTCGGCACGAGCACGTGCGCGACGTACGAGTTCGCGGTGTACACTTGCAGCGGAAAGATCCCCGGCACGCCGTCGACGCCGACGTAGCCGCTCATCCCCGGCTGGCCTTCGACGTAGACGTCGAACGCGTTCGTGCCCGGCACGATCCAGCGGTCGATCCACATCGCGCTGATCGGAAACGGCGTCGGCGGCGGCGGCGCGACGAAGGCGAAGTCGTCGCCGAACGACCACTGCTGCGCGAGCTGCGTGCCGTCGAAGTCGCGCGCGAACACCGAGACGTAGTGCGTCCCCGGCGGCAGGGCGCGCCGCGGCGTGAGCAGCACTTCGTCGCCGACCACCGCCGCTTCGGCGCTCACGTCGCGCCCGTCGAGGGTGACGTGCAGCGACTGCGGATCGAGCGAAGTCGCGCCGGCGAAGCGCGCGGTGATCGAGGGATACGGATCGTGGACGCTGGCGCCGTTCGCGGGGGTCAGCGTGATCGCGTACGACCGCGGCGTCGGCGAAGGGGCGTTGGAGTTGACACGCCGCAGCGTGTCTTGGTGCGCGTTGCGGGTGAGCTCGCCGATCCGGTCGTCGAGCGCGACGGTGCGCGAGCGCGCTTCGTACGCCACCCGCATCCCGAACGCCGTCGCGACGGCGCGCAAGGGCGCGTACGCGCTGCCGTTCACGATGCGCACCGCGCCGCGCGCCGAGATCGTCGCGACGCGCGCGCCGCGCTGCACGGTGATCGTGTGCGTGCGCCCGTCGTAGCCGACGTCGGCGCCGAGCGCGTTCCCGAGCGCACGCACCGGCAGCAGCACGCGGCCGGCCACGACGGCGGCGCGCGCTTTGGGCAGCACGGGGCGTCCGTCGAGGGTAACCGCGTAGATCGCGAAGGTCAGCGCGTGGATCACGGCTCGATAACGTCGTAGCGGCGCGGAACGTCGGCCGGGAGCCGGGCGACGATCTCGTAGCCGATCGTCCCGCACGCCGCGGCGAGCTCCTCGGCGGTGATCCGCTCGCCGCCGCCGGCGCCGATCAAGGTGACCACGTCGCCCGGCACGGCCCCCGGGACGCCGGTGACGTCGAGGAACGCCATGTCCATGCAGACCCGCCCGACCAGCGGGACGCGCACGCCCCGCACGAGCGCGTGCGCGGCGTTGCTCGCGGCGCGCGGGAGCCCTTCGGCATAGCCGACCGGGAGCGTCGCGATCGTGCTGCGCCGCTCGGCGCGCCAGGTGCGCCCGTAGCCGACCGTCGTCCCGGCATCGATCTCGTGCAGCGCGACGATACGGGTGCGCCACGTGAGCGCCGGCTCCAGCACGAGCCCGCGCGCGCGCATCTCCGTCTCCGCTTCGTCGCTCGGCCAGATGCCGTACACGCCGATCCCGCAGCGCACCGCGTTCAACCGCGTCTGCGGCCACAGGATCGCCGCCGCGGTCGCCGCTGCATGCCGCTCGACGCGCGCGTCGAGCGCCCGCGTCGCGTCGACGAAGCGCTGCGTCTGCTCGAGCGTGAACGAGGAGTCGAGCTCTTCCGCGGCGGCAAGATGCGTGAACGCACCGACCAGCTCGAATTCCGGCGTTGCGAGATACTGCTGCAGCGCGGCCGGCGCGGCGCGCACGTCGAGCCCGAGCCGCACGACGCCGGTGTCGATCTTCGCGTGCACGGAAAACGGGCGCCGGCGGCGGCGCGCGGCGCTCGCGACCTGGCGCGCGTAGAGCTCGGCGTCCCACAGCGTGAGCTGCACGTTCGCGGCGTGCGCGACGTCGAGCTCGTTCGGCGGAACCGGGCCGAGCACGTGGATCGTCGCGTCGATGCCGGCGTCGCGCAGCGCGACCGCTTCTTCCAGCGAGTACACGCACAGACGCGCGGCGTGCGGCGCGAGCGCGCGCGCGACCGGCACCAGCCCGTGGCCGTACGCGTTCGCCTTGACGACCGCGCTCAGCCGCGCCGGCGCGACCAGCCGCGCGAGCGCGTCGGCGTTGCGGGCGAGCGCGCCGAGATCGACCTCGATCTGCGCGATCAAACCGTCATCCCGAGCGTGTCACCGTGTCATCCTGGGCTTGTCGAAGGACGTGTCATCCTGAGCCTGTCGAAGCGCGCAGCAATCGCGAGGCGACCAGCGCGACGGGGATCCCGTAAAACACGATGTGCGCGATCACTTGAATCGTCAGGTCCTCGGGCGAGGACAGCATGTGATTCGCGCCGGCCGCCAGCAGCACGATCTGCGAGAAGAGGTACACGACCAAGCCGAACGCCGCGCCGGAAAGCCACGGATGCGCGATCAGCTGCGGCCGCGTGCGCGCCAGGTAGACGTAGCCGAGTGCCCAGCCGACGGAGACGCAGAAGTTCAGCACGATCCCGAACACGAGCACGGCCGGGGTCACGCGCGTGCTCGGCCCGACCAGCACCGAGGACACGAACGCGAACGAGCCGACCAGCATCTTCACCGCGTCGCCGCCCGGCAAGAACGTCAGAAAATAGAACACCTCGATCGTGATCGCGCCGGCGATGCCCGCGAGCAGTCCGGCCCTGATCTCCTCGCGCCGCAGCGGTACGCTTCGTTCCACGGCGCCCGCCCTTCGCGAACCGCCGCCGGTGCCCCCCGAGCCGGTGCTAGGAGCCGCTGGCGCTCAACTGCTCGTGCTGCGCGCGGAACTCGTCCTCGCGCCGCTCCAGCGCCTCCCCGATCCGTTTGAGGAGGTCGGCCATCGTCGCGCGCGCGATCCGCCGTCCGAGCACCGCGTCGAAGACCCGCCCGAAGCGCCCGAACGGCGGCTCGTAGGACCCTTCGAACGTCAGCCGGGTCGTCTCGACCGAGGCGATCCGCATCCGCAGGTAGCCGTGAAAGTCGGGAAAGAGCGCCGTCCCGGCCGCCCAGTCGATCAGCATCGCGTCGTGCCGGCGGCCCGCGTCGGTCGTGTCCGGATGGCGCTTGAACACCATCTTCACCCGCCGGTGGAACCGGCCGCGAAGCGCCCAGATGAAGTCGCGCAAGGGGACCCGCACCTCGACCGTCCGGCCGGCCGCGTCGCGCAGGAAGTCCTCGGCGTAGTCGTGCGCGACCGAGAACGGACAGCGCACGACCCGCTCGACCACGATGACGGTGTGGGGAGCCACGTACGGTTCCTACCCTCCTTTCACGGGTCCGCGAGCGCGCGGTCTCATGCTTGCAATCGCGGCGCGCGTAGGATAGTCTTTGACGGTTCCCGTTGGGGTGAGACGGCCCGGTTGGCCGTTCGGAACGACCGATCGGCCGCCGGCTATGAGCCGGGCGGACTGACCGTGCCTTCGTCTCAAAGCGATGGGTGTTTTCGTATTCCCGTGAGAGGTCCCATGAGATTCGCCCGGCCTTTTTCAGTGCTGCTTTTTTTCGCGCTTCTGGCGGGATGTGGCGCGCAGACCGCGTCATTCGATCCGACGCCGGCGCACCCGTCATCGGCAGCGCCTCCCGCTTCGGCGACGGTTCAACCGCAGTCCAATGCACACGTCCTGCAAATGGTCTCGAGCGAAGCGCACCAGCGTCACACCTCGAGCTCGACAGGCGTGAACGAGTACGCGCAGCCCGGCACGTACGCGCCAGCGATCACCTGGCAGGTTACGGCCGCGACCTGCAACTGCGACCCCTCGCAGACGTCGTTCACCTGGTATAAGATCGACTCCGCCGGCGTCAACAGCTATTTCGATGCGCCGACGACGTACAGCACCATCACGCAGCACGCATTCGTCAACTCCTCCGTGCCGGTCGGTAATGTCCTGACGCAGCAGATCGAAGCGTGCTGGTATGTCGCCACGACACAGTACTGCACGGGCTACAACACCTGGACGATCACGGTCGGCTCCGCGCCCACTCCGACGCCGGCGCCCACGCCGACGCCCACTCCCACCCCCGTTCCGACGCCGACGCCCACGCCGACCCCGATCCCGCTGAACTTCAGCTACACGCTCGGCGCCGCCACCTATCCGTCGGGCTTCAATCCCAGCTGCGGGTCCGCGCTCATCGCTTGGACACCGAACGGGACGCAGGTCGCGGTCAATCCGTTCAACCTTTCGTTCGCCGGCGGGACCGAGGCGCGCATCGAGCTTGGGCCCTGCCACGCCGCGGCAAACGACAGCATCTCGGTGGCGATTACCATGAACTACGGCGGACTCAAGGTGACCCGCATTGCCAACGGCGACTTCTACATCCAGGACACCGGCAACGACGCGGGCGCGAACATCACCATCACCGACAATACGAGCGGCTACTCGGAGACGACTCAGATTTACTACTCCTACTGAACCGCGAACCCCGGCTGAAAGCATGGAGAGGGTCGCCCGCTAGGCGGCCCTCTTCTCACGCAAATAAGCCGAGCGCTCGCTCGCCAGACCCGCTTTGAGCGCGAGACCTTTGCTCTTGCACTCGGCGATCGAGTCTGCTAACCTAAATACCCGGCTGGCACTCTCGTGCTAGAAGTGCCAACCGATGTTCCCCCTTCAGTCTGAACCGTTAGCCAACAGCTCTCGGAGGATGGTTTTCGTGAATCTCAAGCCACTGGGCGATCGCGTGGTCGTCGAGCACGTGGAGCAGGCCGAGAAGAGCGCCGGAGGCGTCTTCCTTCCCGATACGGCCAAAGAGAAGCCGCAGGAAGGCCGCGTTCTCGCCGTCGGCACCGGCCGCACGCTCGACAATGGCACCAAGCTGCCGATGGACGTGAAAGTCGGCGACCGCATCATCTACTCGAAGTACTCGGGCTCGGAGATCAAGCTCGAAGGCAAAGAGTACCTCATCATTTCTGAAAAGGACGTTCTCGCGGTGCTCGCCGACGAGAAGGTTCCGGCCGGAGTTTAAACAGCAGACATGGCAGCAAAGCAACTCGTATTCGACGAGAACGCCCGCCGCGCGCTCGAGCGCGGCGCGAACATCCTCGCCGACGCGGTGAAGGTGACGCTCGGGCCGAAAGGCCGCAACGTCGTTCTCGACAAGAAGTTCGGTTCGCCGACGATCACCAACGACGGCGTGACGATCGCCAAGGAGATCGAGCTCCCCGACACGTTCGAGAACATGGGCGCGCAGCTCGTGAAGGAAGTCGCCTCGAAGACGAACGACATCGCCGGCGACGGCACCACGACCGCGACCGTTCTGGCGCAGGCGATCATCCGCGAAGGCCTGCGGAACGTGACCGCGGGCAGCAACCCGCTCCTCATCAAGCGCGGCATCGAAGCGGCGGTCGAGAAGGCCGTCGAAGAGATGCAGAAGCTCGTGCAGAACGTCGACAGCGCGGAGAAGATCGCGCAGGTCGCCTCGATCTCGGCCAACGACAAGTCGATCGGCAACCTGATCTCGGAAGCGATGCAGGCCGTCGGCAAGGACGGCGTCATCACGGTCGAGGAGTCGAAGTCGATGAAGACCGACGTCGAGACCAAGGACGGGATGCTCTTCGACAAGGGTTACATCTCGCCGTACATGGTCACCGACTCGGAGCGCATGATCGCCGAGCTGACCGACCCGTTCATCCTCGTCACCGAGCGCAAGATCTCGGCGATCGCCGACATCCTGCCGCTGCTCGAGAAGATCGTGCAGGTGCAGAAGCCGCTCCTCATCGTCGCGGAAGACGTCGAGGGCGAGGCGCTGGCGACGCTGGTCGTCAACAAGCTGCGCGGCACGTTCACGACCGTCGCCGTCAAGGCGCCGGGCTTCGGCGACCGCCGCAAGGAGATGCTCAAGGACATCGCCACGCTGACCGGCGCGACGGTGATCTCGGAAGAGCTCGGCCTCAAGCTCGACAAGGTCACGCCGGACCTGCTCGGTCAGGCGAAGACCGTCAAGGTCACGAAGGACGAGACCACGATCGTCGACGGCAAGGGCAAGCAGGACGCGATCAAGGGCCGCATCGAGATGATCAAGCGGCAGATCGACGAGACCGACAGCGACTTCGATCGCGAGAAGCTCCAGGAGCGCCTCGCGAAGCTGTCCGGCGGCGTCGCCGTGATCCAGGTCGGTGCGGCCACCGAGACCGAGCTCAAGGAGAAGAAGCACCGCATCGAGGACGCGCTCAGCGCGACCCGCGCGGCGGTGCAGGAAGGGATGATCCCGGGCGGCGGCAGCTCGCTGGTGCACGCGGTCAAGGCTCTCCAGACCCTCCAGGGCACGACCGAGAACGCGGACGAGAAGATCGGCGTCGGAATCATCCTGCGCGCGCTCGAGGAGCCGCTCCGCCAGATCGCGGAGAACGCCGGCTTCGAGGGCAGCGTCGAGGTGAACCGCGTGAAGAACGCGGAGCCGGGTCAGGGCTTCGATGCGATGAGCGGTGAGCTCGTCGACATGGTCAAGGCCGGCATCGTCGAGCCGTTCAAGGTCACCCGCTCGGCGCTCCAAAACGCCGCGTCGATCGGCGCGCTGGTCCTCACGACCGAGACGCTGATCGCCGACAAGCCGGAGCCCAAGAAGGATGCCGTGCCCGCCGGCGGCGGTGGCATGGGCGGCTACGACATGATGTAGATCCCCGCCCGTCACCCTGATCCTTCGACAAGCTTAGGAGAAGGGTGAGAGCGAGACCA